>CAZWAS010000016.1:44127-45767 GCA_964631915.1 uncultured Spirochaetales bacterium
GTTGAAAGAATTGTCGCAGGCGTTCGACGTTCGGTTCGATGCGTAAAAAGAGAAAAGAGAGGGGGAACATATGAGGCAGAACAAGGTCAAACAGTTGCTCCGAGAAGGGAAACCCGCTGTGGGGAGCTGGCTTTCGTTGAGCAGCCCTATCGTTGCTGAAACACTGGCACATGTGGGGTTCGACTGGCTTTTGGTGGATGCGGAACACAGCCCGATCGATCTCGAAACGATTCAGTACGCTTTTGTGGCGATCAGTACCACCGACACCGTGCCCTTCGTACGGGTTGCGTGGAACGATCCTGCCATAATTAAGCGAGTACTCGATGCAGGTGCCTACGGCGTCGTCATCCCGAACGTGAATAGCAAAGAGGAGGCGAAAAAGGCAGTTGAAGCTTGTAAGTATCCGCCGGAGGGAATACGAGGCAAAGGATACGGAAGGGCGGATCTCTACGCGGGAAAAGACTACAAGGAGTTCGCGAACAGGGAAGTCGCAGTGGTGGTACAGATCGAACACATCGACGCCGTCAATGCGATCGACGAAATATTCTCAGTGCGCGGTATCGATGCGTATTTCATCGGCCCCGGCGACCTCGCGACGTCCATGGGGATACCGGTCGTATTGGGAGAGAATCCGGATCCGCGCTATAAAGAGGCGGTGGCCAAAGTTGTGGCTTCGGGTAAGAAATACGGCATTCCTTCGGGGATTCATGTTGCAACACCGGAAGAAGCATTTCAGAAAATGCAGGACGGCTTTCAGTTCATAGCTCTCGGCACTGATTCGTTTTTCCTGGCGAAAAGCGCGAATATGGCGTTCGGAAAACTCACCGAACTGCGGAAGAACGCTTCGCTGTGAGGAACGGCGAAAAAAGAGGTATGATAATACTTCTATAAAATTTATAAGAAAAAACAGGGGGTACGTATGAAGATCTACAAAGCATTGGTTTTGTTCCTTGCTTTGGTGTTCTGCCTTTCTGCGGGTGTATTTGCAGCAGGACAAAAGGAAGGCGAAAAAGCAACGCCGACGGCCGAAGGCAAGAAAGTTGAAACACCGGTTTCCCAGGCTGCGACCGCGGATAAACCCATCAGACTCGGTGTGTGGATCCCCGGAAGACTCGGAGACAGCCCGCCGTACGACGCTTTGGCCGAAGGTGCTAAGAGGAAAGCGCTCAGGGATAACAGGATCAAACTCGTCAATGTGTTCGAAGCAGGCTTTGATCAGTCGAAATGGACCGAGCAGCTCCTTTCTTTTGCAGCATCGGGAAAGTACGATGTGGTATATGCATCGAATGAAGCGTTGGGTTCTATGGTCGTGGAAGTCGCCAAGCAGGTTCCCAATGTGAAATTCATTGTGAACGATTCCTATGTAAAAGGCAACGACAGGATATTCACGACATTCATCAATAAATATCAGCAATCGTACCTGTACGGATACATGATGGCCCTCATCTCCCAGAGCGGCATGAAAGGTACCAATCCGGACAAAAAGATCGGACTTGTGTTCGGACAACACTATGTCATGATGGACGACCTTATCATCCCCGGCATGGAAGCAGGTGCAAGAGCCGTGGATCCCGCATTCGAAGTGAAGACCGTCATGCTCGGAAACTGGTTCGACGCGAAAAAGGCCGAGTCCCTTGCGT
>CAZWAS010000016.1:45865-46537 GCA_964631915.1 uncultured Spirochaetales bacterium
ATTATGATGTGGCGGCTTTCGACAAAGCGCCTGGGGTCATCCTCGGCAGCGTGGGAGCGGAGAACGGCGATATCGTTATGCGCAATCTTGATTGGCTTGTCGAAGGGAAGATCCCGTGGGGTAAGCCGGATGTGGTCGGAGCGGAGCAGGGTTTCATATCCGTGCCGACAAAGGCCCCGGCTTGGGTGAATGGCGTTCCGGAAGATGTTAGGAACAAGTTCGAAGAAGAAATGAACAAGGTAATAACGGGAGAAAGAAGTCTCCCTGTGCCCCAGGCTGTACTCGACAAAATAGACGCAGCAGCGCAGAAAGCCGGAGGTTGATTACAAGAAGGGAGGAGGCATATGCTCCCTCAGTTTTCGGTACCGGTCTCTGGCCGGTACCGAACTATGTCGGTATATTCAGAGGCATGAAGAATGAGCGATGCAAAGATCCCTGCTTGCGAAGAGAACGAAGGGCCCTTTCTCCTTGAAATGAAAGGGATACACAAAGTGTACGCTGAAAACAATGTGTATGCGAATCAGGATGTCGATTTCGCGCTGCGCGAAAGCGAGATCCATGCCGTGATAGGAGAAAATGGGGCAGGCAAGACCACGCTTATGAAAATTCTCTGCGGCCTGGAGCAACCGGATAAGGGAAGCATCTCTTACAGATCGAAACCGGTTAAGATCC
>CAZWAS010000017.1:0-2217 GCA_964631915.1 uncultured Spirochaetales bacterium
ACCTCGTTCTCAAAAAAATCGTTTGTTCTATACAGCTTCACGCGTTTTTTCATAGTGATAAAATCTTTAAACGACATCCATCTGCCTCCGACACTTTTCATCTGGTTGGCTTTTGGTCGCGCCCACCAAAGGGGAGTTTCCGATATAATGAGGTTTGTCTGCAAAGGTTCCGATTGTATTATCTCTACTTCATTATTTGACCGGGATAGCCCTTTCGCATTCTCTGTTTCAGCATGCCAGAAAAACGGCACAGGGATATACAATTCGCCGTTTGTTAGAAAAAACGGACCTATGACTTGGAATTGTGCATCTTCCCCCGGGTATCCTATATCCGCATAAACAGCGAAATCAGCTTTCTTGGTACGGTAGTCGGCAAACGAAACTCCTTTGCTACGCAAATACCCAGTACGTATCGCCCCGATGAGGGTTGAAACAGGCGGGGGAAAAAGTGCGGATGCTGTATGATCCGTACCCATTTCCATTGGTTCGGAGCCGCGTATAAAAAGCGTATCCACAGGGTGGAAACTGTACCATTTCATGGAGTCCCTCCTTTTTTGCATTGACTCGTCGCATGTTTGGCGAAATACGCCGCAATCTCTAACGCTTCGGGGTTAAATTTTCTATTTTCTATCACAACATCGTATATCAGTTCTGAAAGATCCTGCACGTTTTCTTTTTTTATTCCTCCCATGGCTCGTTTGATTTGTTCAGAAAAAAGACCGCATATGATTTTTTTCCCCTCTCCTTTTTGCAAAGCGGCCTCGATACCGGTCCTGAAACTTTCCAATCCGTAAAACAGAGATGTTGAAAAACCCTTCTTTTCCGAAGCGTTTAATATGTGCACGACTTTCAAAAAACTATCCCATCCCCGTTCCTGTTCATCATCCCCCCATTTCCGAACGAACATGCGTTCTCCCCCTGCCCTCTTCCGTAACACCAACGCACAGGCATCTTTTCCCGCTCCGGCTTTCGCATAGTGCTCGAGTATCTCGTGGCTGCGTACAATCATATCGCGTAAGTTTTCCTTGTGATGACAGATAAGGATTCCTGCAGAGATGGATATTCCTTCACCCTTCCCTAAGTTGATGGACAATTTCCCTTTTTCAACTTTCCATTTCCCTTTAAGTTCGGAACTTTTCCCCCGTTCATCTATCACCCTGAATGTAGAATGGTAATAGTCCCTGATCTCCCGTGCCGCCTGTATAACAGTACTCTTTGGCATAACGGCGCACACATCATCGCCCCCTGCATAGATCAGTTTTCCCTTGTACCTTTCGATAATCGGTGCAACACCATAGAGTGCGAAATCGCCTAGCGATTCGGATATGGCGGCATGGATTGAAGGCGTCAGAAGCCGCTGCGGATATTCCTTGAAAATTTTCTGCCAGGTTTCTCTGTAGACCTCGGAGAAATCGTTTCTTTGAAACCTTCCAGAGAGATCAGGATGCAGAATACTTTTCCATGTGGCAGGAATTCCCTCCCCTCCGACCAGTTTACCCATATTATCGCCATCCATGAGGAGGATCGCATAATAGGGGGAATACAAATCATCTGAGTCTATGTCGCAGCTTTTATTATCGTGAAGTTTCTGTGCAATTTTTTTCTTTTTATCGACATTCGCAATGTTTTCTCTTTCGAAATATTCAGACAGTGCCAATTCGGTCGTAGAAGGGAAGCCCTCTTCGCTTTCAAAAGCATGGCGGAGAATATGAGTTGAATCTGACTTCAACACTTTTGCGGCGAGACGCTTCATCGTGCATAACGAACATAACTTTTCATGCTCGTCGAAATCGAATTCTCCGAATCTAGTTCGTAAAGTCGTCCAGAACTGTGTTATGTGTTCTTTGTAGTCTGATGCTTTCATTCCCGGAGAATATGCAACGGCATGCAGCACTTCGAATTCACCGCACATGTGGCATTTTTCACCAGGTTCTTCTTTCCTCAGAACAATCCGCCGTGACTTTGTCGAAGCGAATGCCGCTTGAGCCAGAGTGTGGCTGATGGAATAGTATTTGCCCCTGCCAGTATCATCTTTGGAGATTTTTTTGAACAGCGTATGAACCTCAACATTGTTCCCATAACGCGTTTTCGATATAAGATGTTCGATCTCGCTCGTATTGTTCTCAGACAAGAGCTGAACCGCTGCCCAGTCAAAATTCCAGAACGTTTCGCTTTGCCTGCCAAAAAGCGATTGCAGAGTTTCTCTTTCTGTTTTCG
>CAZWAS010000017.1:2227-15725 GCA_964631915.1 uncultured Spirochaetales bacterium
ACAATCCGGTTTTATCTCCGATAAACCGCTCTGTTTTCTCCGAAAGATCTTTCCATGATGATGCAATCCGCTTTTTCAATTCACCAGCTATTTCTGTAGCGGCCGTAAAAGGAACGAGGAAAACGAATTTGTTGGGAAAAGATGCGATGAAGTTTTTATTTCCGAGCTTTTCCCATGATGCGACTTCCTCGATTTTATGAACTTCCTTCAAATAATTGATCACCAAAGGCTGATCTATGAGGGAAGGGTAAAGAACATGATCCGGGCCAAGGTTATCCATGACCCAGCGAATGCCTTCGAATGCGAGCCAGGATAGAAGCACAGATCCTGTCCAATAATCCCTGAGTTTTCGCGCTTTGGCGATGTATGCTTGTACAGGGCTGATCCCGAACACGAGTAACCCTGCATTTTCAATACCGCCCCATTGGTTTGAAATCGAAGAAAAAGCAGATGTCAATGCATTATGCTGCCAAATGGAATGATCGGGTATTCTAGTATCTGCCGGAATGCGGTGCCAAAAAGCCCCCAACCCGCCGACATTATCTTCTGCGAGCTTGAATCGGAGCGCAAAGTGGATATTGAAAAATAACGATTTGAAGTATGATGCCTCATCGGGGAATTTGCTCGCAAAACCAGCCGCTCCTGCTTTTTCCCCGAGATACTCATCGTAATATTTTCCCATCTCTTCGCACAGATCATCTGCAATTGTTTCGCTATGAGATTTTGCATAGTTTTCAGGCAATTCGATAAAAAGCACCGATTCTTTTGCAGTAGGATGGGTCAACAGCGTATTCTTGCTATAATCGACAGCTCCGTTTTGTCTCTCATCCTTGCTATAGGTGGGGAATTGCCCCCGTTCGATACCTGCGGCCACACCATCCGCTTGTCGGTAAAATTCCTCGTTAGGTTTTTGTATTCTGATCCTGTCGAGAAATTTGCCGGCCCTCGCTTCATGTCCGCTGATGTGGAATATTTTGTCCGGTGAATCGTGGAGGTAGGCCTGTATCTTCTTTTCCCAATACGACCGGTCATTCGCTGGAAAACTCATAGTTTCACCTCCTTCAGTTTCTCAGAGAAGTACGTACAAATTCTTTTATGTACGGCGAAATAGTTTTCCCTCTCTTCTCCATCGTCATACAGATATGGCATGAAGAGTATCTGCCCTCGATATTTTCCAGTGGGCAGTTTGTTCACGTGAAGAAAGTAGGGTTTGGAATGGCGTCCCTTTCGAATGGAGTCAGGTATGCGTTCTCCTTTCACTTCTATCGGTTTCGCTATCAATGCTCTTTTATCATAGCAATGTTTTTTTTCAAGCACTCCTTCGGCTCTTACCTCCCGATATACTTCACCGATTTCAGACAATGCTTCTTCCCACGTATCATATCCTGTAGTGTTTTTAGAAAGAAACAGGCGCGAATCGGATGTAAATTTCGTATACTCTGCCGATTGTAAGGGCACTTTTTGAATGCGGAGGTTTTCTCCATTCTCATCCGTAGAACGGAGGCATCCAAAGCCGTTGCGCGATCTGGCTCCAATACCTCCATACGTTAGGAAAGCTTCGAAAGTTGTAGCGATAATTTCTTTTTGGTCTTTGGAACAATACAGAGTGAATTGAAATACTGTTCCCGGTTTTATGTGCTCTTTGATATAATAAATTTTTTTGTCTTTCCATTCATAACAACCGTATGCAAGATAATCCAAAATATTGATAGAAAAAGGATTGGGGCTTTTTGAACTCCTTATCTCAATTTTTTTTCCATTAGGGAATCCCCCCTTTACTTTTACTTTCTCATATTCTGTAGGCAAATCAATAGTTAAGGTAATTTGAGACTTCCTCTCCGGCGATCCGAACAATGCTGCTTCGCGTTTCTTCAACTCCTTAAAATCGCTTGCCCCATACAGCGCTCTCCACCAGAATCGCAGCATGCCTTTGAAGGATGCTGCTCTCAATTCTGCCTTTGTCGGATCAGCACCGCCTAAAAAAAGCGGCGTTACCACTTCAAGGTTATACGTCATTTTCTCAATGGTTTTATATCGAGCAATATAGTATTCCACTTTCCTCCTCCTTATATCAATTCCAGCGCAAGCTGCGACCATAGCTCGAACTCATCTGAATGTTCCTTGATATTCGGTATGGAACGCCATTGCTGGTTGACCAGTTCTCCATCTCCCATGACCAGCTCTTTGTCTTGATCGCCTATGCTGCAGGAAAACACCATTCCAAAGTGGACTATTCCCACCTCCGATTCTTCCTCATTGATAACGCCAAGAAAACGGATATCAAAGAACCAGCTGTATCCCGTTTCCTCGGATAGTTCGCGCATCATTCCCTGCTGAACCAAGGAATCGAGAAAAACCTCCCCTTCCTCAGCGTCATCTTTGGCGATGTGCCCCCCTATTCCCAGAGAGAGATTGCCGTGCAGTCGCCTCTCGGTTCCTCGCCGTTCGTAACAAAAATACGACTCGCTGCTGTTTCGAAGGAGTACATATGGAATTATTTGCTTATAGGAAAAATCGTGTTCGATTTCTCTGCGTATTTTAAAATTATAGGTGCAGCGATCCAATGTCGAACGCATGTCGTCCCATGCCAACGATACTGCGCTCCGTTTTCCGAGCAATCGCATCGGTATGGCGTTCCTGGGTATACAGAGCACCTCCTCATCCAATCCCATAAGGATACTCCTTTTTCAACAGAGAGATTATTTGTTCTTCGGATTCAAGCAGAAGTTTTCTCCTTGTTTCGAAATCCGCAAATGCAGCTGAAAAACCGTTTTTTACAAGGTGCACCACGTCTAATAGGGACAGCCCTCCTTCGGACATTCTCGCCGCTTTCAGATATTCCCCGCTCAAACTGGTTCTGGATATACCAGGGTTGTCCGTATTCACTGTCACCTTCAGCCCTGCATCCAGATACGCTTTCAATGGATATGTTCTATCGCTGAACTCATCCGGGTACGCCGCATCATAAAATCCGACGATTTGGTCGTTGCTCGAGGGGCATAACTCGAGCGCAATGCCCCTGTTCAGAAATTTTTTCATGAGATGTTGGTTCTCTACTAGTGTCAAACCGTGGCCGATACGCTCGGCCGACAAGTGATACACCGCTTGCCATATGCTGTCCGCTTCTACAGCCTCTCCTGCATGTATGGTGATAGCGAGGCACCGATTCATAAGGGGAAGAAAAACATTCCGCAACTCCGCTGGCGCTCTTGAAGTTTCATTGCCTGCGAGATCGACGCCGAGCAATTTCTCAGCATATATATTGCTGTCTTGTATTTCTTCGATGAGTTCGACGTGTTTATATATTCCGCTCATTTTCGCATGTCTATTCGCTATGATGAGTATGCCGGATGTCAGAATTTCATCGTGCCTTGACAGTTCTTCCGCAATAATCCGATACACGTCGAGCGCAGATAATCCGTTCCGCGTATAGTTCATGGGGGAACAGCGGAGTTCCACATACCGTACTCCATCTTCTCTGCAGGTTTCTACGAGCCGCTTCACTGTGAACCGGATAATGGATTCCGTTTGTAGTAACGCCGAACCCTGTACATCGCCGAGTGTTTCATAGGGAGTCAAGATTCTATGTCCGGATGCATCTGCAGGACATATGCCGCGGAAATGAGCGGGATCGCGATATTTGCCGTATATAACGGTTTCCAATAACTCCGATCTTCCTGAAAAAAGCGATAGAAAGCCACATACTGCGAATGGCTCAGGCACTCCTGAAAATGCGGTTCTGATCCCTCTGAATCCGCCATGCTGAGTTTCGACGAATGTACGGATTGTCTGTGCATCGCCATTGTGAATCAATGCTTTGACATGATTGCGCCAATCGGTGAATGCTCCGCTTTGTTTTTCGTAGTGATGTATTTCTTGTTCATGAAGGGTAGCCGCCTCGCACATCGCAGCTGCATCGAGGACGCCACCGAGATGGCAGTGCAGTTCTGCTTTTGGCAGTTTGCGCAGAAAAGCGAGTTCCTCCGCTTTGCGCTTTACATCGACCCCGATATGTTTTTTTCGCAATGCATCGAGCAAGGAAGGATGGAGCGTAATGATACGCGCATAATTCGAACTTTCCTGCCTTATCTGCAGATCGGAGAGATTATACGAGGTGTTCTGTGCTGTCTGCAGAAGCGATCGCACCGACTCTTCTATCTTCCCATCTCTGTTTTTAATCCTTCGATGTGCATATGCGGAAGCTGAAAAGACCGCAGTAGTGCATACAGTGGACTTTCTGGATACGAGCCTATAACAAGCGGCATGAAAGTTTCTGAAATTTCTCCTGGAAGCGGCTTTTGCAAGTCGTGCGGCTCTATTTTCCTCAGGTTTTCTCCGGCAGATCCACGCAGCTTTTCCATGTGGTCAACAATATGAACGAGGGCTGCACAGCCGAAGAATGATGCGGCATAGTGCATATCTGAACTCATAGTTTTTCGCCCGCCGGTCAAAGACAGAATTAGTTGCCCAGTGGCGGATGTTTTTCTTTTTGCGGCGAGCACGACGTTGAGAATTGCGTCGCGCATGAGACGGCAATCGCGCATCGAAAAAAGATCATCTATGCCCCGAACCCGGATGAATCTAAGAAGCATATCGCTTTCCGTCTGCTCCCTGATACAGGAAAACCATGATTCCACCTTCTCTTCTGTAGTCACCATCCCTTCAGTTGTAATGATCCACACCTCATCAGGCTCTGCCGATTTGATCCCGCGCCGCAGTTCCTCGATCTCCTGTATAGACGGATGAAATGCATAAAAATCGAATGTCCTGGGCGAGACGAATCCCACCAGTTCCGGGATTATCGCCCAGGAACCGCCCAGTGTCGTAACTGTGATATTCATTGCCTTGTAAGATCCCTAACCTTCATGCTCCCAAGCCCAAAACTCACATTTTTACCGACATGAAACAATTCGCCGAATCGAAGCAATGACAATTCCTCTTCGTCGAATTCCCCTTCATACTCGACAAACCCGACCGCTCCTCCCATTCGCAGCCGTTCTTTCTGCCGAGCCGAATAATAATCCACATCGACCCAACGAATGTCTTGCACACATTTTACTTTCTCTCCCTTTCCGTCGAACGGCAAACCATTCGCGCCGGATGTATCGCCATAGAGACTCGCAAGCAAGAGTGCCCTTCTTCCCAGAGCTGTGAGCACATCGGAATACAGGAAAGACGATGTGTATACCCCTTTCACTTTGAGCCGAAACGGCGTCATAAAATCGATCCTGATCCGCTTGCTCACCGCATGCGCTGCTGGTTCAAGGCTCCACTTCCGAATAATCGGTTTTGCGGCTATCTTTTCCTGGCCTTCCAGAATCGATATTCCTTCGCACGTTACGTCTTGAATGATGAACCGAACCCGTTCTCTGAATATGCCCTGCTTACCGGCACGAAGCAATGCATAGTAAATATAGGGAAGATAGTCGACTCCCTTCCCAATGAGTGTGAAGCACAGTTTTATCGAATCGACTTTCTCAGCGAAACTATCTGATATAGTAAAAACAAAAGGATGGCTTGCCCTATCCCTGCCCTGAAGGTACTGAGTGTTTTTCTCCACATGGGTTTCGAACACAACCGCATATGCACATGAGTATTTCAGGCTGCATTCCGTACATCGCCTCCCTTTGAACACGCACGACAGACGGTGAAGTTCCTTACCGAGTATGCTGCGCAAAACGACAGGTGGAAATACCGAAAAACGGATCGGTACCTGAAATGCGATGTGGAATATGAAGGTCTGATAGGGTATATTCATATACGAACCGACATTCTCATATGCTTCTATTTTCCTGCACATTCCGCGTTTGTGCAAGTTTTTTTATTTATAATGCAATAAGTGTGCCAATGGATGTTAGGGGTGTTTTCGCTTCACAGAGCGGAAGAAAGAAGGGGTTATTTTTCAGGATTGGAACGAAAGTTACGCTTTTACGCAACAAAAGTTACACTCGTCATCACTTCCCAACGAGGTACAGATGCTGCGTAAAAGAGTGTGACTGAAAACGAAACGTGTGCGACATCTGCCCTACACAGCGAGCTTCCCTCTCGCTTTGTTTACTGTATCGGTCATAGTTTTTACGTCTTCAAGGCTGAGCTGAATGGTTCCGCCTACCGCGTTTTCCAGCGCTTGTTTCGCATCTCGTGCTCCAACGAGCACATGGGTTATTCCCCGCTGTGCTGCTGTAAGCGCTATGACGAGCTGACCTATGCCGACTCCGTAGTTTTCAGCGAAGGGTTTAAGCTCTTCGAGCATCGCGTTCGCGAGCCTACGGTTTTCAGGGCTGAACTTGGGATTTCCCCTGCGCGTATCCCCTTCGGGGAATTCCCTGTCCGGCGACATGGTGCCGGTCAACAAGCCCTGTTCCATGGTAAAGTAGCTCAGCACGGATATGCCTTTCGCCACGCAGTAGTCCAGGATACCCTGTTCTTCTATGTGCCTGTCTATGAGGCTGAACTTCTCCTGTATCGAGGCTATGGCTCCGTACGCTTCGAGCTGCGCCATAGTGATGTTCGACACGCCTATGGCCCGGATTTTCCCTTGATCCTTGAGCTTTAGAAGCATTGCCATGGTATCCGCAATGGGAGTCGTCTCGTCCTGCCAGTGGGTCTGGTAGAGATCGATATAGTCGGTGCAGAGCCGCTTCAGGCTCCGCTCGAGCTCTTCCCGCAAGGATTCAGGATCGAGGCACCTATACACTTCGTATTTCGATGGCGTACCGGATGGAGCTTTTTCGTCAGCATGCGTGAAGAACACACCTTTTTTCAGATCCCAGCGGAGCCCGCCTTTTGTTGCGAGCACGACCTTGTCGCGTCTTCCTTTCATCGCTTTGCCTAGCACTTCTTCGGCAAGCCCGTACCCGTATATGGGTGCAGTATCTATGAGATTGATACCTGCATCGATGCTCGCATGGATCGCCTCCACGGATCGTTTCTCGTCGGTTCCTCCCCAAAACCATCCGCCTATCGCGAATGTTCCGAGCCCTACTACCGAGGCCTGGATACCGCTCCTCCCGAGCGGACGATATTTCATGGTGCTCCTCATCGTTTCCTCCTTGTCGGATTATGCTAGTATGCCGTTCTGCAGATAGCTTCTGTAGGGAACCGGCTCCAATACCGTAAGCCCTTTCCATGCAGCGAACTCCATGAGTTCCGCAGAGAGATCGCCTGATGCCACAGGATAGTGATGATTCACCCTATTCACGCTGATCGTGTTGATAAGATCCGGAACTGAGAGCTTTCTTCCTCCCATGGAAAGATCGTTCACCCAGCCGGAACCTCCGGCATAGCCTTTTTTGTCCGCCATGATGCGGCCTGTCATAATAAACAGATTATCGAAATCGTTGTTCATGGTGAACACGGTCACCTGCCCGGGCTTCAGGGTAAGGTCAGCGACGACTCCCTGTCCGTGCCATGCTCCGTTGCAGTACGAGCCTATGTTGAAATGAGCATCCCACCTTATGCCGGACGCGTCGGCCCAACAGCCGGCTGCCACTCCGCAATGCCAGAGGTTTATGCTCCCATCCTCTTCGTCCAAAGCAACCAAATCCTTGATGGTGGATACGCCTCCGCCTAGCGCATTGAGTATGAGCATAGTGATTGTCGCAGGGATATCCGCCTCGCAGGGAGCAACGATCCCAATCTGGTTGAGCCTGCTCATCGCTGCGCATACGGCCACGTCGTAAACTTCCTGAAACCGCGGCCAGCAGCTTACGGCCAATGCATTGTACCCATGCTCTTTTGCGAAATCGAGAAGGGCGAGATGCACCCTGACGGACCGCTCCATGGCTTCGGCGGAGACCCGATCTTTCACCCTGGAGCCTTCCTGTTCCATCGCAGACAGCTCTTCGTGCACGCGAAATGCTTCTAAGGCTTTCGCCCTCGCTACGATTTCCTCCACGGTATGCCGCGTCTGTATATAAGTGCCGAATTTCTTTTCGAGGACCCGTTCGTCTACATACAGGTTCTCGAATCCGTTCGCAAGCCCTCCGATCTGACCTATCCTCGCTGCTGCGAGCGCTTTCATCGCACGCAAAGATTTAAGCGTTACGAGAAACCGTTCTTTGATCAATTCCGTCGAAGGGTACCCTTAAAACCACTTGTAGGTAATGCGGTGTTCGCGGAGATAATTGCCTACAATGGATCCGAGCATATTGAGGCCGCAGAATGAATTGAGCTGAAGCACTCCGCTCTTCGTCGGTTCCGGTATGGACCAGATGCCGAGAGGGGACTGTACCCGTGCAAGCGGGAGGATGACTCTGCCGAACGGAAGACTTGCGCAGAAGACCAGGGTAAAATCGACCTGTTCCTCGTCCATGAAGCGGGCGGCTTTCCTTCCGTCTTCCTCGCACTGGAGCACATCCGGAAGCACTGCGAGATCAAAACCGTAGTATTTCGAAAGTTCCACAAGCTCGGAAACCGCTCTGCGGTACGCCCCGACATCGTCTCCCGGCATATTGGGATGTACGGCTCCGGTAAGGCCGATTTTCAGCTTCATCACATTCATGGATTCACCTCTCCGAATTTATAAATTCTTCAGTTTCGCATAGATGCCCGAGAGAGCATGATAGCATTCGTCGAACAGCGGTTTCATCTTTCGGTACCGCATGACCCGCTCAGAATCCGGTTTTTGGCGGGATTCGATCGTGATGAACCGCTCTATGACGTTGAAGTCCGGGAAAACGCCGGAACCTATGCCCCCGATGATGGCTGCACCCATGGACGTTGCTTCTTCCAGATAATTCGGCTTCAGGATATCGGTCTCGTAGATATCCGCCATAATTTCGCGCCACACCTTGCCCTTCGCTCCCCCTCCTATCACGATGATCTCCCTGATCGGTATCTGTCGTTTGAAAATATCGACGATGATTCCCAAGTTGAATGCAACCCCTTCCAGTACCGCACGCATGATATCCTCGCGCCTGTGCTCCAGGGTAAGGCCGACGAAGGCTCCCTTCGCATCCGGGTTCCAGCGCGGCGTCCGTTCTCCGAGCAGATAGGGGAGAAAAAAAAGTCCTCGCGATCCAGGAGGAGAGTTCTCGATCTCCCCATTGATGATTTCATAGGGGCTCTTTCCCATGCGTTCGGCCCGGGCGGTTTCTTCTTTAGCCAGTTCGTTCTTGAGCCACGAATACGAACTCCCTGCAGTCTGCATGGTTCCGCACGGATGCACATACCCCGGAACAGCGTGGGCCCATACGAACGTGCGCATATCTTCGTCGAAAATGGGAGCTTCGGTCGTAGTGGCGACCCATGACGAGGAACCGAGGTAATTATACGTGGCTCCCGGTTTCACGGACCCGACTCCTACTCCCGCACATATGCCGTCGCCTGCCCCTGCGATGACCGGAGTGCCCGCTTTCAAACCCGTCTCTTCGGCCGCCTTCCGTGTTACCTCTCCGACCGCATCGGTCGACGCGACGAGGTCTGGCAGTTTTTCCCCATCCAGCCCCGTTATCCCGATAAGCCGTTCGGACCAGGTGAGCTTTCCGAGATCGAGCAAATTCGTTCCGGAAGCATCTGTGTACTCCGAGACCATGCGGCCGGTCAGTTTGAAATTCGCATAATCCTTCGCATGAAGCATTTTGAATGTGCGTTTGTATAGATCAGGTTCGTGCCGCTTCACCCACATGAGTTTGCACGCGGAATACGAAGCGCTTGCCCTGTGTCCGGTGATGCGGTAAAATTCCCGCGCATCGATGTGGGAAAGTATCTCTTTTTCTTCCTCGGTTGCACGTTGGTCGCAGTACAGGAGGTGATTGCGAAGCGGTTCGCCCTTCCTGTCCACGCAGAGGCATCCCATCATTTGTCCCGAAAACGATACACAGGCTATTTCCTCTGGATCGATACCCTTTATCAAGGCTTGTGTGGATTCGCACACGGCCTTCCACCAATCACACGGGTTTTGCTCAGCACGGTTGTTGTCGAAGTAATTCGTGGCGTAAGCGCTCGTCGCTGATGCTACAAGGGTTCCCTCCGCTGTGAACAGCGTAGCCTTATCGCCCGATGTGCCGAGGTCGTGAGCGAGGAGATACCGCTTCATGAAACACTCCTTCAGAAATCCGCGAGGAACGGTTCCGCGGATCCTATTTGATGATAGCGACTTTCTTTCTGTCGAATGTGATAGCCACAGCTACAATGATGAGTATGCCGAGAAAAACCTGCTGGGCATAGACGTCGATCCCTATGACGGTCATGCCGTTGTTGATGACTCCCATGATGAGGGCTCCGACCAGGGTATTGAGCATTCCGCCTGCTCCGCCGGTCATCGCCGTTCCTCCGACTACAACGACTGCTATTGAATTGAGCACGTACACCGCTCCTATGGTCGGATATCCTGAATACAGGGTCGCAGAAAGTATGACGCCCGCCACAGCGGCTCCGAATCCTGAGAAAGCGAAGGAGAGTATCCGCGTCCTGTCTATGGGAAGGCCGGAAAGAAAGGACATGCGCTCGTTCGCTCCAATATAGATGATGTTCCTTCCGAGCCGTGTATACCGTTGCATGAGATAGTATATCAGGAACATGGCGATCCCGATGATCCATACCGCCTGTACGGGGCCTATCCTGCCGTTTACGAGATCGAGAAGACCATAGGAGTTGTCTGGAACGGAAAGCGGTTCCGCCGAAAGCAGATAAGCAGCGCTCAGGAGTATTCCCTGTGTGCCCAACGTCGCAATGAAAGACGGTATTCTCAGTTTGGAGATGATGAAACCGTTCAAAAACCCGGCGGCGGTTCCTATAACTATGACAAGTGGATACGACCATGCTCCGATACGGCCGATCGTCATCATAAATACTACGGACACCAACGACATGATGCTTCCTACGGACAAATCTATGCCGCCCGTAAGAATGACACATGCCTGGCCGAGTCCTACTGCCAGAAGAATCGCCACAGAATTGAGAATAGTGATAATATTATACGCCGAAACAAAACTGGGATTCCCTATGGTGAACACGGCTATCAGAGCCACGAACATGGCCGTTGATATGTAAATCGGTTTTATTACTATGGCGCGTTTCATGGTTCGAATGTTTCTCCTCTATACAATATAACCGATGATATCGAGAGGTACCGGTTTCGCTTCCTTCGGACAGGGAAGCTCGTGCACGATTCTTCCGTCTTTCATGATGATCATCCTGTTGCACAGGCCGATATCCTCTTCAAGGGTATCGCACATGATTATCATGCTCATACCTGCAGCGGCGAGCTCGCGGATCCTCCGGTAGATCTCATCTTTCGCTCCTACGTCTATTCCCCTCGTCGGATGATCCAGTATAAGTATCTTCACGCTTGCAGCCAACCATTTCGCTATGACCACCTTCTGCTGATTTCCCCCAGAGAGATTCCCGCAATTTGTGTGGAGAGACGGCGTCTTGATGATGCACTCTTTTACCCACCGTTCAGCATTCTCCTTCTCCTTTTTCGGACTCAGGAACAGGCCGTTACTCATTTCCTTGAGCACAAGGAGATTGATATTGTCCGCCACATCCAAGGTGGTCGCAAGGCCTTCGTTCCGCCTATCGATGGGGATGCATCCTATCCCTTCTTGTATCGCATCTTTCGGGGAGGAGAAATTCACCCGTTTCCCGCCTATGGTGATGATTCCCGCCTCAGGATGTTCCGCTCCGCTCAAACAGCGGCAGACCTCGGTTTTCCCCGAACCCAGCAGCCCGACGATACTGACGATTTCCCCCTTACGCAGCTCGAGATTGAAATCTTCAAAGCAACCACGAAGCGTCATGCCTTCGACCTTCAGAACCGTTTCGGCGCCGGGATCGGTCTGCATAGACTCGCGGAAATGCTCTTCCGCAAGTTCGTGTCCCACCATAAGTCTTTCAATTTTCTTGACCTCCGCTTCTCCGCGTTTCATCTCCGCCATATACGAGCCGTCTTTGAGTACCACAATTCTGTCGGAAAGCATGACCACCTCTTCGAGGCGGTGGGAAATGAAAATGATGGATGCCCGTTTTCTCAGTTCGCCGAGAATGCCGAAGAGTATTTTCACTTCGTTCTCCTGCAATACCGTCGTAGGCTCATCGAGGATGAGGATGGGATTTGCGGCTCCATAGAGCTCCGACAGCCACAACAAGCGGGCAATCTCGATCATCTGCCGCTCTGCTGCAGACAGTTCTCCTAGTATGACTTTCGGATTGAGCCGTTCGAGCCCAACGCCTTTGAGCTGTTCGCGGGCGGCTTCCGCCATCTTGCGGGACGAGATGAATCCGAGTTTCTTGAAATCATCCTCGTGACAGAGAAAAAGGTTGTCCATGATCGACATGTTGGCGATCGTGCACCCTTCCTGAAACACCATACCGATTCCGTTTCGGATAGCCGAATGTGGTCCGTCAAGATCAAGCGGTTTTCCCAGAAGCAGCGCTTCCCCCTGATCCGGTTTCTGAAGACCGATCATTATTTTCATAAGCGTCGATTTGCCTGCTCCGTTTTCTCCGACAAGGCCCAATATCTCGTTGGGATACACTTTCATATCGACGCCTTTCAGCGCAACGACGCCGGGGAAGGATTTTTTTATTCCTTTCATTTCGAGAACAGCGGTATTCATTCGGACTGCCCCCTCATTTGATGATTCCTATCTTTTTTCTGTCGATCGTGAGTGCCACTGCAGCTATGAGGACTATGCCGTTCACCGCATTTTGGAAATAGGGGCTTATTTTCATGAGCACCATGCCATTGTTCAGCGCAGTGACGATAAGCGTACCGAACACCGCGTTGAACGCTCCGCCTATTCCTCCAGAAAGCGAAACGCCTCCGACTGCGACGGCGGTCATTGCGGGAAACATGAGGTTGTTTCCCGTCCTCGGGTTGGAGCTCGCAAGCCTCGATATGAGCAGGATCGAAGCGAACGCGTAAATGCAACCGGTTATGATAAAAACCGCTATTTTTACTCTATCGACTTGTATGCCTGCCTGACGGGCAAGCGCCTCATCGCCCCCTATGGCGTACATGTACTTCCCAAGCTTGGTTTTTTTCTGAAGAAGTTGAAGAATCGCGAACAAGGCCAATGCCATGAGAATCGTGTTCGGAATGCCGAACACATCGCCGTTTACGATAGGCTGAAACCTGGGATCCAGCATTTTCACTGCATTGCCTTTTCCGATGATCACTGCAAGCCCTTGCGCCACCCACCACATGCCGAGCGTCGCTATGAACGACGGCATTTTCACTTTTGTATTGAGTATTCCGTTTACAAAACCCGCAAGTCCGCCTATCAGGATTGCGACAGGAACCGCCCAGAAACCGATATCGTACTGCGTGAACGGGTTCTTTATTAGGAATCCGGATATGACCGCACACAACGAGATGATCCCTTCCGTGGAGAGGTCCATGGCTCCTATGAGTACCACTTGGTGTATGCCGAGGCATATGATCATCGGTATGCCGGCGAGACTCAGGATCGTCAGAATATTCGTCAAGGAGAGGTACGAACCTGCCGTACCGATTGCAAAAATAGCCAGAACGATTGCCAGTGCAACGATC
>CAZWAS010000017.1:15735-26680 GCA_964631915.1 uncultured Spirochaetales bacterium
ACCGACTATACCTTTAGACAGAAGCACAAGAGCTTTGTTCGCCAGCTTTCCGATCGAAAGGCTTTCGGTCTTAGGGATTGTCGATCGTTCGTTCATTAAAAACCTCCGCACTGATGATTCCAAAGAAAGGAAAGCCGGTTCCGAACGAACCGCCCGCAGGATATTCTCACATACGCGGGCGGTTTCTTTCTGCGAACCGAACCTTACGTTTTTCACATAAAGCACTGATCCGCAATCGCTTTTTACTTCATCGGACGAACATAGTTCGCGTACAGATCGGTCCAATCGTACTTCGGCGTTCCGTTGACGTACGTCGCTATGATCTGCTTCACGTTACTCTGGTCGACTTCGACCGCTTTTGCAAAATACTGCCGTTTATCCTTCGGAGTCTTTTTCAAATCGATCTTTCCGGTTTTCGCCGCATAAGCGAGAGCAAGGCCGATGCCTCCCTGCCAGAAAGAATCGTTAAGCACTGTTGCTGCTGCTTCTCCCGCCGCTATCGCATTCAGCATTTCAGTGATGCCATCGCAACCGGTCACGAGCACTTTGCCCGCTTTCCCTGCCGCGCGCAACGCCTCGAGGGCTCCCAACGCCATGTTATCGTTCGCGGCCCAGACTCCGTCGATATTCGGATACGCTGCGAGAAAACTCTTCATCTTCTCGAACGCCTTCGTTCGGTCCCACTCCGCCGTGTCTGCAGCAAGCAATTTCACATTCGGGTTCTTTGCGAGCACATTCTCAAGCCCTTTGAACCGGTCTATCGCCACCGAGTTCGCGAGCATACCTTTTAGCGCCACAATGTTTCCCTTTCCGCCCATTGACTTGATAAGGGCGTTGGCTCCGAATTCTCCGGCGCTGATGCCGTCGAATGCAATATGCGCCACCCAATGCGGATAATCCCATGCATTCACGTTATCCGGTTTGTTCCACCAAGAGACGTAGTAGATGCCTGCTGCTTCGAGGGCTCTGGCAATGGGTATGATGTTCGGCGATTCGTTCGGGTCTATGCAGAATACCGCATCCTTGCCTGCTTTTGCGACGAGAGCTTTTATGTCGTTCAACTGCTTTTCGCTCGAACCTTCGCAGGTCTGTATGACATGGACTCCGCCGACGGAATCGGCGAATGCCTGTCCTCCGCGCGCCCATACTGCGTGATAGGGATTCTCGAGGGAACGAATCGCGGTTCCCATGAACACGCCTTTCGATTGTCCGAAGGCGGAACCAGCCGCGATCAGACACACGATCACGGCGACGGTGAGAATTGTAGAAAGTTTTTTCATGTGTACCTCCGTTTTCTTATTGGATAGGCCGATCGGCCTGAATCCGGGCCGCCATACCAGCTTCTTCGTATGTCGACCCTTTTGTCTGTGCCGTCCTTTCCAATCCGGCACTATGCTGCAGCGGGCAACGCCCGCACAGTTCTTACGTTCATACGACGATTACCAGTCGCACTGCATGGACCGGTAATCCGCATCAATCCACCACGTTCAACCAGCCGCCGTCCACATAATAGGTGGAACCGACGCAGTAGCTCGCCTTGTCCGAACACATGAACACATAGAATTGGGCGAGCTCCTCGGGGCTCGCGAATCTTCCTATAGGTGCGTTCTTTTTCGCTATTCCGTCCAAGTAATCTTTCGCGCTCATCCCTTCTTTGGGTCCCAGTATTCCTGCGGTCTTCCACCAATCGGGCGTGAGGATAAGCCCAGGGTTTATGGTATTCACCCGTATGTTGAATTTGATGACCTCGTTCGCGAGGCATTTGGTGAACATGACAAGGGCGGCCTTCGTCGTGTTGTAAATCGGTTCGTAATACAGAGGTTGCTTCGCACAGATCGAAGCCGTGTTGAGTATGACCCCTCCTCCGCGCCGTTTCATGGAAGGAACAAACCCGCGGGCGGTCCTCACGGAAGCCATGACATGGAGGTCCCAGAAATACTGCCACTTCTCGTCCGGCGCTTCCATGATGGTTTCCTCGCTTCCTGTTCCGGCGTTATTGATGAGGATATCGGTTCCTCCCCTTTCCTGTTCCACGATTTTCACGAGCCGTTCTATGTCTTGCGCTTTCGACACATCCGCTTCGACTCCCCGTGCTTCGACCGAATGCGCTGCAGACAATTCGGAGGCGGCCTTTGCAGCCCGTTCGCCGTTGCGGCCACAGATGACGATGTTCACCCCTTCGGCGGCAAGCCCCTGTGCCACGGCGAACCCTATGCCGACACTCCCTCCCGTGATGACCGCAGTTTTCCCTTTCAAAGCCAGATCCATGATTCCCCCTTTCATTCCATTGTGATCATCACTTTCATGACCCGGTCCTTGGTTTTTTCAATATATTCGTACGCCTTCTGGTAATCAGCGAACGTGAACCTGGTGGTGATGAGTTTTTCGAGTATGAGTCTGCCTTCCGCCAGAAGTCGTATGGCTGTCTCGTAATCTTTCCTTTGATACATGAGCGTTCCGACTATGCTCAGTTCCCTGTCCTGCACGAGCGCGAGATCGACTTCCGGTTTTTTACTGAATACCCCGACCACCACGATAGTCGTACCCTTTCGCGCAGTGGACAGCGCCTGACTGATCGCGGGCTGAGCTCCAGCGCATTCCAGGATGAGGTCCGCCTTCGATTCGCCGAACTTCGCATCGATCGTGTTCGCAAGATCCTCTTTCGCCGTGTTCACCGGATAATCGAGTCCGCACTGTTTCGCCATGTCGATACGGAAATCGCTCACATCCGTGATCATGACCTTCGCCGCACCGAGCCCCTTTGCGACCTGACCTACGAGGTTGCCTATGGGACCTGCCCCGAGCACGAGAATCTGCTTTCCCGTCACATCTCCTCCCCGCCTCAGCGCATGGACGGCAACAGCGACAGGCTCTATCATGGCTGCTGCATCGAACGAAACATGGTTTGGTACCCGGACGATGAGTTCTTCCTGTACGGGGAAATATTCCTGAGCCGCCCCGGACGTCTGGAATCCCATAACCTTGAGGGAATTGCAGATGTGATACATGCCGTGCGTGCAGGGATAACAGGTTCCACATGTCACCTGAGGAAGAAACGTCACGTTGTCGCCTATGCTCACCTGGGAAACGTTCCGCCCCTTAGCAACGACTTTCCCGGACACCTCGTGACCCTGCACCACAGGATAGCTCGTATAGGGGTGCAGTCCGTGATACACATGGATGTCCGATCCGCATACTCCAATCCGTTTTATTTCCACAAGCACTTCCGAATCCTTCGGAACAGGCTTGGGAACATCTCTGAACTCGATGGTTCCCGGTTTCGTCATGACAGCCTGTCTCATTGGTCGTTCTCCTTCACGTTGATGTTCCTCCTGCAAAAATCACCACCTGAGCATGGTTTTGATCGGTTTTCCCGTTGCTGCATATGCGAACGCTTCAGCTACGGCATCTACGGGAAATTCTGCAGACAGAAAATCCCTGTAATCGAGCTTTCCATCTCTTATCCATTCGCAGAGCGGCTCTTGCGCCTCAGACTCGTAGTCCCTCGTGGGCCACTGATGCACAAGCAGATTGAAATTGTACGGCGCCTTCGACTTTTCTATGTGCAACGCAGGTGCGTCGACTACCCCGAATACGCATATTTTCCCCGCCATGCGGATGAGAGGCAGAGAACTATTGATGATCCGCTCGCTTCCTACCGCATCTATGACTGCATCCAAAGGCTTTCCGCGCTTACCGGCGATCAGGTGGAGATCATCCGACCCGGGAACGAATGTCGCATCCGCTCCGAAGGAAAGCGCACGTACACGTTTTTCCTCTATCGGGTCCACGCTTCCGACGAAGGGGAACCCTAAGAGTTTCGCAAACTTCACGAAACTCAATCCGACGGGACCAGCTCCGAATACGAGAATCTCTTCGTTCCCTCTGAGATCGAAATCCCTGAAACCGGCAAGCACTTCCCTCCACGTACAGAGAAGCCCGGCTGCTTCCACCGGAATATCGGAAGGCACCCTCCGCATGATTTTGAATACATCATTGTAACCGTGTTCCCGTCCGATTTTTCCGTCGGCTGCCATGGCTCCGCCATCGGTTGCAATAACGTACTCGGACATACCACCCCAGCCAGATGTGTATCCGCTTTCTGGCGGAGAGAGCAGCAATCCGCCTATGACTCTATCGCCCTTTCGGAAATTCCTGACCGCAGCTCCGGTATCCACGACAATGCCCGCAGTTTCGTGTCCAAGCAGCAGAGGATACGTATCCCTTCCTTCCATGCCTGGGAAATGTCCTTGAACGAGCTTTCTGTCCGTGGCGTTGCAGAGAAACGAAACCTCCGATTTCACCAATGCTTCGTATGGCCCTATCCGCGGTTTTTCTATGTCTACGATGCAAATCTTTTCTGGTTCGCTGACGCATACGGAGCGCATACCTTCTCCTTTCCGGTTTTCGTTGTATTCCAGATTCAAAAGGGTGTATGTTTTTGTGAAGACCGTATTCCTTGGTATCTTAAGGCTCCCCTAGGAGCCGAACTTCATCCTTTCGCGTTGGGCGGTAAGGCTTCCGAGTTTTTTCCACAGATCGCGCTTGAAATAATTTCCGCACACATATGCGGCCCCTCCGGTCACTCCGCGTTCGGGACCGAACTTTGAGTATTCGATCTGGATATTTTTCTTGATCGCCGGAAGCGATACGGTTTTTACGCGGGAGCGCAACTCGTTGAGGAAATAATCTCCGAGTTCCGTGTAAATGCCTTGAAGTATGATCATCTGAGGATCGTAAACCATCAAGACATTGGATAACCCCAATGCAAACCACATGATGACGTCGTCGATTATCGCTTTCGCAAAAGCGTCGGCCTTTCCGAACGCTTCGAACACGTGTTCGATTTTCACGGAACTCGGCTTGCGGTTGTGAAAGATGAGGGAATCGGGGTACTGTTCATATCCGTCCCGCACGTTCTTCAAAACCCGCTTCACCGACACCATAGCTTCGAAACAGCCGACCCCGCCGCAGATACAGGGGTATCCGTGCGGGTCCAAAATCATGTGTCCTATTTCACCGGCGAGGTTATGCGCCCCATGTTTTATCTCCCCCCCTACTATGAAGCCAGCACCGAGACCTTCGATGAGCGCATCCACTATAAGGAAATTATCTTTGCCGCGCGCAATGCCTTTTTCCCGTTCCGCGAGCGCCTGGTACCGGTTGACGTTATCCACATACACGGGGACATTCAGGTCGACCTTTTTCAGCAGCATATCCCTAAACGGAAAATCAGATTCCCAGTGGGGGAAATGCGGAGAAAAGATCGAAGAGCCCCTGTCGTAATCCGCTATGCCAGGCAGCGCGATCGCTATTCCGATAAGGGGAAGATCCTTCACCGCCGCATGTGAAGAGTACCGCCTAACGACATCAGCAACCATATCCACAACCGATTCGCTCTGTACCGATCTGCCGAGCAGGTTTTCTTCCGAATGCAGGATTTCCGCATTCAGATCCGTTATAACGGCCGTCATCTTGTCCGGCCAAATGTGCACGCTTATGACGTAGCCGTGCATGGGATTGAACTGGAACAGGGAAGGCTTCTTGCCTCCGTCGTCGGTGGAAAGCCCTTTTCCTGCAGAGACGACCAGTTTCTCCGATATGAAGTAGTCTATGATTTTCTGCGCAGTAGGTTTGCTTATCCGCGCCTGATCCGCAATCTCGGCTATCGATACTATACCCGAGTTCCGCAGGAGGTCGAGCACGACTTTTCTGTTGTTGTGTTTCACCGATCGGACTCTGCGTTCCATAGCATTCATGATATCATGGATTCCAATTTTGTCAACAGTTTTTTAAATATATTTTTAAACTGTTTATTAAACAAATTTGTGATAATGGAAAAAATTCCCTGCACACCCGCACGGGGGAAAGCACACAAACCATAGTGTGTTTATCCGATGTTCGAGATCGAGGGCATCGGAAAGTTCACGGTACGGCGCTCTAAATTAGCGTCGCTTCTTCCTGCGTTTTTTTCCTGAAGTCAGATCGAGGACAATTCCAACCGCAGCCCCCACTGCCAAACCAATTATGCCGCTCACTGCAATGCTCTGCCTGATCTTGGTCGCTTTCACAATCGCATTTCCGATTTCTTCGAAAATGTTTGTGGAAAAGCCGAGTATCGCGCCTATGCCGATGTACTGGTTACCGATTTTTCCGAATGCAAGGTATCCGATCACCAGTCCGGTTGCTCCACAGATTATGGCGAGAATGACGATCCGTTTTACATGCATCGTTTTGTATCCTTTTCGCTGTTTGTATTTCGATTCTCTTGTAGTATATCGCGCCGCAGAATTATTCATCCACCACAGGAACGAATTCCCCTTCTTTCTGTATCGAATAGTGCACCGGATATACAATCACAAGGTTAGTTCGTTCGAATGTCCGCGCAAGGCGTTTCGGAATCTTTTCGAGAGCCTCGTTCCACGAAATATCCCCTTTTCGTGCGCTCACCACGACGAGGAGGTCGTTTTCGGTTATGTGCTCCTGATACAGAGCGAAAGCAGTTTCCCACGGATCGGCCAGATAGTACGAGGCATGCACCGGCGAATTCCCCGACTGCATCAGAAGCTTTGTAGCGGACAGCGTTTTCTCCGTGCCGAAAAAAAGCGGCCCGATTTTCAACCTCGTTCCTATCCTCCCTACCGTTGCCATGCACAGGGGAAAGCCTTCCTCCGACTCTGCGTACTCGGGCAGGAGCACGAGGATCTTTTTCATAGTATTGAGTGGTTTCTCAACCTTATACACAAAAATCATGGCGGATGTTTCGTGGAGAAGCTTATCCATAGTGCTTCCGAAGATATAGGAACTCGGAGAGACCTTCGCAGTCCAGCCGAGGACTGCATGAGAAATATTCAATTCCTTTATCACCCGGATCATTCCTCCCGCAACACTCACATCGATCCTCGATATGAGCTGAGTCACCATGCCTGCAGACGATGCGCGATCCATTGCCTCCTTAAGGTATTTTCTGCTAATGCCGATGTTCTGCTGCGCATCGTCCGTATCGTTGATGATGGAAAGCGGATAGATCGGTTCTTGGGAGTCCGGATCTTTCATCAGTATGGCGAAATCGACGAGATCCTGAATGGTTTTCGGATTCGAAATGGGCACGAGGATTTTTTCGCGGATAGGCGTTTCTTGTGTCCTTGCTTTCTCTTCTTCCGATAACGCGAGCGCCCTGCCCGATCGGTCCACCGATACAGCACTGATTATGCAGGTGATCAGGATCATGACGATCGTACCATTGAGGACGTTCTCGTTCAGGATTCCAAGATCATACCCGATGAGCACAGCCGCCAACGTGTTAGCCGCCTGTGCGTTGCTTAAACCGAATATGACACCGCGTTGGAACCGCGAATACCGGAAAATTTTCTGTGTTACGAATGCAGCGGCCCATTTCGCAAATGTAGCGTTCGCTGTCATGACTGCAGCGATGAAGAGTGCCTCCGTACCTCGGAAAAGCGTTTTCAGATCTATGATCATTCCAACATAGATGAGGAAAAAGGGAATGAACAACGCATTGCCTACGAACTCGATCCTGTTCAGGAGCGTGGATCCGTCATAGATGAATCTATTCAGCGCGAGCCCTGCAAGAAACGCGCCTATGACCGGTTCTATGCCGAGGAGATATGCAAGGGATGCCGAAATGAACACGAGGGCGAGCACGAAGATGTACTGGGAGGTTCCTTCGGTCTCTATTTTTCTGAAAAACCACCGAGCTAAGCGGGGAACGAGGAGGAACATAAGCACGCTGAATACTGCATACGAAAACAGAATCTGCATCCAGAACAAAGCATTGAGGTGCCCGCGTTCCGCGCCCGCTATGACTGCGAGAATCGAGAGCGCTACCGTATTCGTTATGAGCGTGCCGCCGACCGTGATTAGCACCGCTTCGTTTTTCTTTATGCCCAGCTTGCTCGCAACAGGATATGCGAGAAGGGTATGGGAAGCATACATGCTCGCGAGGAGCACGGAGGACTGCATGCTGAAATGAAGAACATAGTAACTCACAACGGTTCCCAATCCCTGCGGTATCAGGAAGGTGAGAAACCCGAACACGAGGCTCTTTTTCCCCGCTTTTTTGAAATCGTTGAAATCCACTTCCAGGCCGGAAAAAAACATGATATAGATGATCCCGATGGTACCGAACAGCACCACGCTCGAATCCTTGGCAAGGATGTTGAATCCGTGGGGGCCGATTGCAAGTCCTGCGAGTATGAGCCCGACGATTCCGGGAATCCTGATTTTCTTGAATAGGGATGGAGCAAAGAGTATGACGATGAGCGCAATCGAAAACACCAAAACCGGATGCTCGATCGGCAGTCTTATACTCGTAATTGAATGAAACATGCTTCCTCCCGGGCAACGAATGATGTTCAGCTATGACGACAAGGTATGCGTTTCCGCGCGCTTTTTCAACCCTCGAAAATTCTGTTCATTTCCTTCGGGAACTCTGCCTGGAGGATCAACGGCGCTCCGGTGTGCGGATGCCGCATGCGGATTTCTCGGCAGTGCAGGAGGTATTCCTTCACACCGAAGTCCCGCTGAAACGCCTTGTTAAGGTCCCAGATGCCGTATTCGTCGTCCCCTGCTACCGGCAACCCTTCTTGTGCGAGATGCCGCCTGATCTGGTGTTTTCTTCCCGTGACGAGTTCCACATCTAGGAGACTGATGGTTGTGCCGTTCCATGTACGGATAGACAACCGCTTATATCGCGTGAGAGCTTTTTTGCCGTCGAGAGGCCGGCTTAGTGAAGCTTCCTCCTGTGCCCTGCCGAACACGAGCGTCCAATAGAATTTCCTGAGCTCGGAATCAGCCTTTCTTCTGAACATATCACCCACTTTCCTTGCCATGCTTTCGGATTTGGCCACGACGAGCACCCCGGACGTATATTTGTCGAGCCTGTGCGTGAGAAAGGGCACGAATCCTCCAGCTCGGCCGTAGTATTCGAGGCCGGAAAGGACAGTCGATCCCCTCTCCCCTTTGCCTGGGTGCACCGCCAATCCTCGCGGTTTGGAAATGACGAGGAGATATTCGTCTTCAAACAGCACGGGAAAAACCATCCGTTTCGGAATGATTCTTGCCGCTGTAACCTCGGTGTGCTTGAACCCGACGATTTCCACTTCGTCGCCCGGGGAGAGTCTGAAACCAGAGTCTTTCACCGTTTTTCCGTTCACCTTGATTCTGCCTTTGCGCATGGCGGAGAACATACCGCTTCTCGGCAATTCCTTTACCGCATGCCGTATGAAAAGATCGAGGCGCTTCTGATAGTTATCTTCAGTCACGGTAATGTTCATAGGTCAGTACGAGTTCGGGAACCTCCTTATACAGATTGCGTACGTCCCGCATTTCCTCATCGGTAAGAGGTCCGCCGATAAGGAGCATAGGTGTCTCCGCCGAAAGAAATTCTCTGCATGCATTCAAAGCACCCGGCGTATACAGGAACAGAGGATCGCAGAATGAACCAGATTCCTGCATACTATGCACAGTTGCAGCATCGTCGGTCAACTGGAACACGCGCACGGAAAACCGCCCCTGGACATCGTCGTCGAATGCGTGCATACGTTCTGCAATATGGCCGGGCCGGAAAAACAGATCGCTCAGCCGCTGCGCCCATCCGTCATCTATAGGATGTTTCGATTCGACGACGAGCTGAACAAAAGCCGATGGATTCTTCAAAGCGAACAGTTCCGCACAGCGCGCAAGTTCGGGCAGAATGCCGTCCTGCGTTTTCGAACAGAGCAACGTGACGGTGTTGCCCAACGTCTCAGGTCTGTGCAGAGCATGCTCCAGCACCCCAGTTTTTCTGCAGTCTATGAAATGCGTAAAAGCAGAACCGAAATTTCCAAAATGTGGATACACCCTGGGGAATATGTCCAATCCGAGCTTTTCCACGATCATTTCTCTGGCGCGGAAAAAATCTTCGACTTTCATATCCGGAGTCGAGAGGACCCAGTACGGCGGCCGATGCATGTATTCAATGCCTGAAGCTTCCGCATCGGCCCTGAGCGCGCTCCCGGGAAGGATGCAGAGCGGGTAGATCTCTACTCCTTCGGACAAATCGTGTTCTGCTATAAAATCGAGGGTAGCGGAAAAATCGTCGACGGTATCGGAGGGAAGCCCCAAGATTATGCCGGTACGGACGGCTATTCCTTCTGCCTTAAGAAGCTGCGCACCACGAATGAATCGTTCCCTATGAAACCTTCGTTTGATCTTCTTTAATGCACGCTGATTCACAGTCTGCAGACCGGCTTCCACCGACACGAATCCGGCTGTTTTCAGGAGCCGTGCAATTTCCTCGTCCACGGATTCGAGAGCGAGCTCGGTATGAAGGGGAATACGAGTCGCGTTATGCAAAGCGATGAGCGACAGGCGCTTCTTGAATCCCGGCTCAGCATTGAACGAAGGATCCATTACATACACTTCCCCTGCGCCTAAGCCCCTGGCTGTTTCGAAAAACCGCTCGATCTTCGTTTCCGGGAAATACCTGAGAGAAGGGAATGCTTTCGCATAGTAGCAGTAGGAACAGCGATACGGGCAGCCCCGCATGGTTTCGAGGAGCATAGGTTCCGAGGGGCCGGGCTTTAGTATTCCCTTCGCATACGGATCGGGAACCGTCGCAAGATCGACGAGATGCTTTTGGCGCAGCACTTTCGGCAAGTCGTGTCCCGCTATGAGCATGTGGATCAGATCGCAGAAGAGTTCCTCGCCTTCGCCGATCGCGAAGCAATCTGCAGCAGGGTCTGAAAGAAAGGGGCTGTCGTCCGTGATGTCTGGTCCCCCGAGAACGATCTTCACGGATTCGGTCTCTATTTTGATCCTCGAAGCAATGGACAAGCTCCGTTCGATGTTCCAAAGATAACAGGTGAATGCGACTGCGTCGAATCGGTTCGCTCTGATCCACGCGAGGACAGCTTCGTCTCCTCCGAACGCAGCGAGTTCCTGC
>CAZWAS010000017.1:26701-33359 GCA_964631915.1 uncultured Spirochaetales bacterium
GCTCCGAAGCGTTCTCCGCAATACGCTTTCAGATACGCTGCTGCAAGCGCTATGTTGCCGCGCAAAGCGCTGCCCTGTGGATCGAGAAGGGGGAGTTGTATAAACCCGATACGTACCGTTCGTGTCATAAAAATCCTGTACTGCGGTAATCTTAATGCCTATGATCACAGTATATCGGTATTCCGCGTCTGACTCTATACGCAGCACTTTGCACGGATGGAAAAGGCAGTGATCGCCCAGAGGGTCGATAATCGGCCCGTTTGCATCCAGAGCGAAAAAAGCTATACTTATTCGCCGATGCTGCGGAGGGCATTCAACATGGACACTGCGTGCGAACGGTTTCTGAAGGAATCCGTCACTCCGGTACGGGTGACGCGACCCCGGTTTTCCCTGTCCCTCAACGATCCGCTTTTTTTCATCGGTTCCTGTTTCGCGGAGCACATGCATTCGTTTCTCTCGCGTTTCATGCTCGAAAGCGCATGGAGCCCCTTTGGGAACACCTATAATCCTCTTTCGCTTGCAGCAGGACTGAATATGCTTTCCGAAGGAACACAGATCTGCGAAGAAGATGTTTTCGAATACAAGGGGTTATGGAGGCATTTCGCTTTTCATACCCTCGTCGCTTTCCCCGACAAAGAGATGGCCGTCAAAACGTTGAACGGGCTTATTTCCTCATCCCGCGCTGAACTTCTCCGGTCGAAGTGCCTCGTCATAACGCTCGGCACCGCTTACGCATATATCTGGAAACGAACCGGACAGATTGTGAACAATTGCCATACGCTTCCCGGAACGGAGTTCGAGCGGAAACGGCTTTCCGTCGACGAGATCGTTGAAGCGCTCGCATACAGCATCGAATCGCTTCGTAAGCGGAATGTGGAACTGAATATCGTCCTCACCGTAAGTCCCGTACGGTACCTCCGCGATGGGATGAGCGAAAATTCGCTGAGCAAGGCGATCCTGCGCTGCGCTGCTGAAGAACTCAGCAAAACGCTCTCCGCGTGGTATTTTCCTTCCTACGAGATCATGATAGACGAACTGAGGGACTATCGATATTATGCAGACGACCTTTGCCATCCTTCGGAACGTTCAATAGAGTACATAACGCGAAAATTCATCGATTCCGTCATGGCCCAGGAGGTCGGAGAGTACATTTCTGACATGGAGGAAATTCTTCTCCGCACCCGACACAGACCACGCCGACCGGACAGCCCGGACCATCTGTCCTTCGCGGAAGAAACCTCGCGAAAACTGTCCGCCGTAAAACGAAAATACCCCTCGCTCGCGAAACTTCAGAATTTCACGCTGCCTCTCAATACTCCTGAAAATCATCGTCCGAAACATCCCGAAGCGTAATATCCGTTTTCTCCGGGCGCGAGGCGACATCGAGTACCATGCCTTCAGAAAGCCGTTCGGGTTTCGCGGGAACAGCTTTCTTTTCCTCCATTTTGACGGGACCTGCATCGCGCCGTTCAACTTTTTTGGCGACCAGACTATGCGGCTGTACGCTCTGTTGTACCGCCGTCCCCACTTTGAAAAACGACATGGTCTGCGAAAGCTGCTCAGCCTGTCCGGACAGCTCTTCGGACATGCTCGCAAGCTCTTCGCTCGCGCTCGCGTTCTGTTGGATCACCTTGTCGAGTTGCATGGTCGCTTTTCCAATCTGATCCGCTCCCACATTCTGTTCCTTCGAAGCTGCGCTTATTTCCATGACGAGATCCGCAGTCCGCTTGATATCGGGCACTATCCTCGAAATGAGCTCTCCGGCTTTCGAAGCAGTCTCCACCGTGCTTTTGGAAAGCTCGGTGATCTCGCCTGCCGCTTTCTGACTCCGCTCCGCGAGTTTACGCACTTCGGATGCCACAACCGCAAAGCCTCTTCCCGCTTCTCCTGCGCGAGCGGCTTCTATAGCCGCATTCAACGCAAGGAGATTGGTCTGCCGTGCGATTCTCCTCTATAATTCCGATTTTGCCCGCAATCTCTTTCATCGCCGCTACCGATGTCGCTACTGCTTCTCCCCCCTGTTCCGCATCCAGCGCCGTCTTTTTGGCTATCTGTTCGGTGGTAAGCGAATTGTCCGCATTCTGCCTGATCGTCGAAGTCATCTCCTCTATGGAGCTCGACACCTCCTCGGCGCTCGCAGCTTGTTCCGTAGCGCCTTGGCTCATCTGCTGGGCTGTGGAGCTTATCTGCTCGCTCCCTGCGGCTACCTGGCTCACAGCAGTCTGCACAGTGACCACGATATCGCGGAGGTTCTGCGCCATATCCGTAAGCGCCCTATATATGCCTGTACGCTTTTCCGCATCTCTCATGTCTATGTTCAGATCCCCAGCTGCGACTTGCCGGGACAGATTCGAAATGGCCGCAGGCTCCCCGCCCACCGCTTTTGTGATCGATCGGGTAAGCAGTATTCCAATGAGGACCGATATAACGACACCGGCGGCTATGACTATGATGAGCATGACATTGACCAAAGCGACGAGGCCGGAATTCGCTTTGTTCGTCGCTTCGGCGAGACCGATGTTATAATCCGTCATCTCTTTCAACGCAGCCTGCATATCGCCTGCAATTTTCATCCCTTCGCTTATGAGCTTCTCTGCTTCCTCGTGACGATCGGCTTTCACGAGTTCGATCATGGGATTCATTGTGGTACTGATATACCGTTCGAACAAGGAGAAGAATTTCCTGCTCAGCTCGGCTTCCTTGGCATCGGAAACTTTCTTCGAATAATCTCCGTATGCAGTGACGACTCTATTCCGGAACTCCTGAAACTGCTGCGTTTCCGTAGCATAATCGATTTCCAGCGTCCGGTTTATGAGCCGATAGAAAACCACCCGTATCCGCTGCACATTTTCCATCATGATGCCGCACTCTTTGACCGGAATGAAATTGTACTCATACATCTTGGAGTATTCTCTGTTGACGGACTGAAGACTAACAATGCCCACAATACCGATCACGGCTCCTATAAGCGCAACCGCGAGAAAACACAAAATCAATTTCATCGATAATTTCATGGTATCTTTCCTCCTTCCATTGCAGGAATGAAGGCTCTGTCTTTTTTACATATTGCGAACATGTAGCCGTTTTACAGGCCTATTTTCGACCGCATCAGAGTCTTCTGTTCACGATAATAGTATTAAAGTATTTTTTCCTTTTGTCAATAGAGAAAATAAAGATATTATAATTATTATGAAAACATTCTAAAACACGTCGAATGTGGCCGGCTCTTCAGGGATTCACGTCCGCATTGTAATCCACGCCGTCCACTTCGAAACCGTGGAACTGGAAAAACTCCTTCCTATACCCTTCGACATCGGCGAGCTCGAACAGTGTTTCTTCGTTCACATGGTTCCACCGCCGCTTCACTTCGTCCTGGACATCCTGCCGCAGTTCCCAGTCGTCCATACGGATTCTGCCCTCGGCATCGAGCGGTACAGGGGTGCCTGAGAAAAGTTTTTCCCTGAACAGCCGAAGCGCCTGCTCGATGCAGCCTTCATGGAGTCCTTTTTCTTTCATCACCTCATAGAGCAAGGATATGTACAAGGGAACCACCGGAATTACTGCGCTTGCTCGGGTGACCAAGGCCTTGTTCACCGATACGTATGCCCTGCCGCCGATCCGCGCAAGTTTGTGGGTGATCGTTTCCGCAGTCTGTTCGAGGTGCGCTTTCGCCATGCCGATGGTGCCTTCCCGGTAAATGGCATACGTGAGTTCGGGACCTATGTACGAATAGGCCACAGTGAGCGCTCCCTCAGCGAGCAGTCCTGCACGGGAGAGGGTATCCATCCAGAGGTCCCAATCCTCTCCTCCCATGACTTTCACGGTTGCAGCGATTTCTTCCTCTGTCGCTGGTTCGAAACTCGCCTCGGTGATCTTCGCCGTGAGAAAATCGAGGGATCGTCCAGAAAACGGCCTCCCTATCGGTTTCAGCACGGACCGGTAGGTGATGCCGGTCACGGGGTCCGTGCGCACAGGGGATGCGAGGCTGTATACGACCATATCCACAGCGCCGAGCGTTTCTCCGACGAGCTTCGCCGCCTCTTCTTTGACTTCGCTGGAAAATGCGTCTCCGTTCAGGCTCAGCGCTTTTCTTCCCGCCTGCTTCGCGAACTCTTCGAACGCGAGCGTGTTGTACCAGCCGGAAGTGCCGGTCCTGTTTTCGCTCGCTTCGCGTTCGAACGCCACTCCCACAGTGTCAGCTTTGCAGCCGAAAGCGGACACGATGCGGGAAGCGAGGCCGTACCCTGTGGACGCGCCTATGACGAGGACTCTTTTCGGTCCCCGGAACGGACCTTTGGACAGCACATACTCTATCTGTTTTCTCACCTGCTCTTTGCATCCTGTAGGATGAGCATTCAGGCATATGTTATTGCGAACTTGAGGTTTGATTATCAATGTCTGCTCCGTTTCGGATTTATTTCCTGTTGCTCTCTTTAATGAGTTGAAGGGCTATGACCTCCCGTTGTATTTGGTTCGTCCCTTCGTAGATCTGGGTGATCTTCGCATCCCGCATCATCTTCTCTACAGGATACTCTTTCATGTATCCGTAACCGCCGAATACCTGCACAGCATCCACTGTGACTTTCATCGCCACATCCGAAGCGAACACTTTCGCCATAGCGGAGATCTTTGAGGTGTTTTTCATTCCAGAATCTATGGATCGCGCGACCTGATAGGTAAGCGCTCGTGCAGCTTCAACCTGTGTGGCCATGTCCGCGAGCATGAACTGCAGCCCCTGGAACGACGATATGGCTTGGCCGAACTGCTTTCTCTGCCGCGAATAATCAACCGCTTTTTCCAGAGCACCCGCAGCTATGCCCACCGCCTGGGCAGCAACTCCGGGCCTCGACTGATCGAGGGTTTTCATGGCTACGAGGAATCCCATGCCTTCCTTGCCGAGGAGATTGCTCTGGGGAACAGTCACATTGTCGAATATCAGTTCCCTGGTCGCAGAAGCGCGTATGCCCATCTTGTTCTCTTTCTTGCCGAACGTGAATCCGGGGGTATCCTTGTCTACAATGACTGTCGAGGCTCCCCGCGCCCCCCGTTCCGGGTCGGTGAGGAGCACTACCGTATACACCGAGGCTTCGCCTCCGTTGGTGATCCACTGCTTGGTGCCGTTTATTATGTAATTGCCGTTCGCCTTTTTCGCGGTCGTCTTTATGGCAGACGCGTCGCTTCCGGCTTCCGCTTCGGTCAAGGCGAAGGCTGCGAGGATCTCGCCCTTTGCAAGCCGCGGGAGGTATTTTTTCTTCTGCTCATCCGTACCGAACAGCAGAATCGGTATGGTTCCGAGCGCAGATGCAGCATACCCGAGCGCTATTCCACCGCATGCCTTGGAGAGCTCTTCCACCACAAGGCACATTTCGAACACACCGCCGCCGAATCCTCCGTACTCCTGAGGAATGAACACGCCGAACAGGTCGGATTCGCCGAGCACCTTCACGATTTCGTGCGGAAAGGTCTGATGCTCATCGTATTCGAGCGCAATAGGCTCGATCTTCTCTTTCGCGATCTGCCGTGCGAGGTCTTGAATCATTTTCTGCTCTTCGGTAAGGAAATAGTTCATCGCATCCTCCATAGGCGGAAATATTTCTTAGCTATTTGGTTGGATTACTATAGGAAGAAATGGAAACCTCTGTCAAGGATGGGATGTTACCCGCCGCTTCACGTTCGAAAGTCCTGAACGTGATGAAATTCTCTCGGTTCAGGAACCTACGTAGAAACGGAAATCAGATGCCGTTCATCCGCTCGAACACTTTGTACAGGCTGTGGGTGCCGAGGTTTTCGAGCCCCATGGCCATTGCAGACACATAGAATTGATGCGCCAAGGCGAGTCCGGGTAGGCTCAGCTTCATATTCGCAGCCTCGCGGAGCGCTATGCCCATATCTTTCACGAAATGCTTTACGAAAAACCCCGGATCGAAATTGCCTTGCGCTATACGCGGTCCGTAGTTGTTCAGCGACCAGGAGGAAGCAGCTCCTTTGCCCACTATATCGATCATGTGCTGCGGATCGAGCCCTGCCTTGCACGCATACAGGAGGCATTCCACCATGCCTACCATGGTGGAGGCAATATGGATCTGGTTGCACATCTTCGTGTGCTGCCCTGCCCCTGCAGGGCCCATGAAGGATATGTTTTCCCCCATACATTTGAACAGGGGGAGCACTTCCTGATATACTGGCTCGTCCCCTCCCACCATGATCGCGAGTTTCGCGTTTCTCGCTCCCACATCCCCGCCGGATACAGGGGCATCGAGGGCTGCGACGGAAAGCTTTTTCGCTTCCGCGTAGATCCGTTTTGCAAGGGTCGGTTCGGATGTGGTCATGTCCACGATGATCGATCCCTGCTTTGCCCCGGCGAGCACTCCCTGCTTTCCGAGAAATACGGCTTCCACATCCGCCGGGTATCCTACAATGGCGAATACTATGTCGCTGTTCTTCGCCACCTCTGAAGGGCTTTCGCACCACAGGGCTCCTTTTGCGAAAAGGTCCGCAGCTTTTTCCCGCGTCCTGTTATACACGTATGCCTTGTATCCGTGATGTATGAGATGGGAGCACATGGAACACCCCATGACGCCCGTGCCTATCCAGCCTATCGATTTCATCGCGAGTCCTCCTCGATGCGTTTTGCAATACTAGTGTCGGCCTGTTCGAA
>CAZWAS010000017.1:33369-35570 GCA_964631915.1 uncultured Spirochaetales bacterium
CCGATCGCCTCTTCGGCATCCCGTTCGAAATACGCAGTTTCCGGGGTCAGGCCCGGAAGACCGTTCGGATATCGGGTCGGAATGTAGAACCTGTCGAGCCGGGCTCCTTCTTCCGAAAGACCTTTGAACAGATGATAGACCGCCGGATCGACGGAAACCAAATCTTCGATAAGCTTGTAGATAGAATGCCCCCAAGGATCCTCATCAAAAGAATACCACACGGCTTTCAGCGCCTTTTCGGCTCCTTGTTGCGCATGAAAACATGCGTGGGCGTACCGTCGATTCCGCATGAGCAATTCTGCTGTCTGAATATCGCCGCGTGCAGTATCCAGCCATCGCAGAGCCTCGGTGATCTTTTTCTCATCGCTCATAGATCACCACCCCTTCGCTCAGTGCAGACTGGATGAACCTCCTGTGAGCCATGCTCTCAATTTCTTCCGGTGTATATATCAACACATCGATCTGATATTCCTTCAGCTTCTCGTATATCTCCTTAATGCCTTCGTACCTGTCGAAGAAACGCTTATCAGTTCGTACGACAAGCATCAAATCTATATCGCTTTTTCTACTCTGCTTACCCCGTGCAAAAGAACCGAAAATGATGCCTTTGAGAATCTCCTTCCGTTCCCGAAACAGAGGTTCGAGCCTGTCGCGGATGGTATCCATTGTCAGGGTTTTCTGCGTCGTACTCATCGCATATCAGCTTACTTGCATTGCAGGGGAGAGTCAACGCGTCAATGGCACAGGTGCTGTATGAGATGTAAGCGAAAAGCGTATTGCCTCTCGGCACAATCACTGACTGGTCCAATCGAACTGGACCGCAATGCTCGTCTCGCTCTCGGTTTCAGAGGTGATGTTGTTGCTCAGCGCTGCCACCTTATAATAGAATGCCTCGCTCATTCCAGCAGGCGCACCCGGCATAGGATCGTGGATATCTTCTACCGTCGGGCCCTCCAGGACTGAACACAGGGCACAAGACGATCAATACACGAGTTATTCTCTTCATATGGTTCCCCCTCCTCGACGTTGGGCAGAAAGACTTCAAGTGTCAGTGTACATCGGATGAATGAGACGTACATCATACTAACGTAGTAGAAAGCGGGGAAATCGGATTTTTTTACAAGCGGAGCCCTGTCGGAACCGGCGTGTTTGCCGGTTCCGAAAAGGAAAAAGGAAGCGCTTCGATCTTCCGCACTTCGTTCAGGAAGTCTTGAACCTGGAGGATTCCTTTACTACGATTTCTATGGCTTCCTTGTTCTCATTGCTGAGTTCGGTCACATTCGTGAATGCAGTGTTTATTTCTTGCGTACCGCTGGCAATTTCTTCCACCGCTCCCTTTATTTCGCGGGTTATAGAGTTCAGATTCGTGACCGCATCGAGGATCTGCTTGTTGCCTATTGCCATCTCATTGGAGCCGTTTTGTACTGTAGAACTTATCTGCTGCATGGCGGATAGAGATTCCAAAATCTGTTTGCTGCCGCTGGACTGCTCGACCATGGACGACTGGATTTCCTTTACGATGTGGTTCACTGCGGATACGTTGCCGAGGATGTTTTCGAATTCGCTGTTCGTGTTCTTCGCAGTGTCCGCTACCTTGTCGATGGAATCCTTGATTTCTTTGAGGTTCTTCGCGACCGTCTTGGACTGAAGTGTGGCCATTTCGGCGAGTTTTCGAATTTCATCAGCGACTACTGCGAATCCCTTGCCGGCTGCACCCGCATGCGCCGCCTCTATGGCCGCGTTCATGGCGAGAAGATTCGTCTGATTAGCGATATTCGAAATGAGCGCATTGGCTTCGAGCAGATTCTCGGAATTCCGCGATATCTCTCCTATCATTTCGAGCACCGTGCTCATCTCCTGTTTTCCTTTTTCCGAAGAACCGAGCAAGTCCTTCATGTTGTCGTTCGCCTTATCGGTCAGCGACGCTATGGACGCGATGTTCGATACCATCTCCTCTATGGCCGACGAAGAGTCGCTCACGCTTGCGACGAGATTGCCTATGGACCGGTCGAGGTTCTCGATGTTACGGATCATCTGCTCCACTGTGGCGGATGTCTCTTCCGTGGTGGCAGACTGTTTCTCTATCTCGCCTTTCATGCTTTCGATGTTGTGGTTGATCTGATTTATCGAGACAGCAGTTTCCTGTATATTCACTGCGAGCTGATCTCCAACGCTGGAAAGTTTTTCCGCTGCCTGCTTTA
>CAZWAS010000017.1:35630-45713 GCA_964631915.1 uncultured Spirochaetales bacterium
TTGAAATCCTCTGCTATAAGCGCAGTCTCGTCTTTCGTAATCGTGGACAGCCGCTTCGTGAGGTCCCCTTCGCCGCGGGAAATATCCCGGATCGCCTGCCGCATGTGGGCGAGCGGACGGGTCATCCTTCTGCCTACCAGAATGGATACAAATACGAATAGCCCTATGATGCCCGCGATGACCGCAAGCACGATGATGAGGGTTGCATTCTGCTCCCGCCTCGCCTCGTCGCGAGCCTTCAGAACCTGTGCGTCTATCTCATCTATGTAATTCCCTGTGCCTACGATCCAACCGAAAGGTTCGAAGAGCTTCGTGTAGCTCCGCTTCGGGAACGGATCGCCGTTGTCGATTTTCGCAAACCAGTAATCCGTATATCCTCCTTCGGGTTTCATGCCGTTCTCTATGAACGAACGCACGTAATAATTGCCTTTTTTGTCTTGAGCATCGTAACGGTTTGTCCCTTCCGTATTTCTCCCGAGGAGTACCACGTTCACCCCCTCTTTCGTGTCAACCCAGAAATATCCCGATTTGTCGTACCTAAGGTCGCGCACCAGATCCTTGGCCAGAGATTCCGCCTGTTCTTTGGTAAGAGCCCCGGCTTCCGCCTTCTTGTGTATGCCTGCGAGAAGACTTACGACGAGCTCCACCTCAAGCCTTGCATTTCGGTCGAATTCGCTTCTCAGCTGAGCCTCCTGTTTCGAGACATGCCTATCGTTCAAGGCGATGATGACGTTCGTCATGATGACTATGAGCGCAGTCCCCATGACAAACGATCCTAGGAGAACAAGAAAAATTATTTTTGTTGATATTTTTTTCATAAGCTCCTCACGGCAAGGGGAAAAGATACATTTTATATTATAAAAACGGGCAACCCCTACTTTTTTAATGCTAAAATAATAATATACTCAATAGAAAAAACGGCAATTTGTCAATATGCAGTTTATGATGAGGTCCGGTACGGCAATTAATGCCGCACCCATAGCTACGTTTTAAGCAGCTCGGCCGCTAAAGCGGGGATTATTTCGAAGGCGTCTCCGACCACGGCGATATCCGCGAGCTTCATGATAGGCGCATCCGGGTCTTTGTTCACTGCGACTATGAAATCGGAAGACTGCATACCCACAAGGTGCTGCGTCTGTCCGGAAATACCGCATGCTATATACACTTTCGGTTGCACGGTCTGGCCTGTTTGGCCGACCTGGGCGGTGTACGGCACCCAACCCGCATCCACCGCGGCTCTGCTCGCACCCAGTGCTCCGCCTAGCGCAGCAGCCAGTTCTTTGAGCAACACAAACCCTTCCGGTCCTTTCATACCGCGTCCGCCTGCTACGATGAACTGAGCATCTGCGAGTTTCGCCGTGTTCGAAGCGTCTTTGACCGTCCGCAGCACTTTTTTATGCGCAGTGGCCTGAGCCAGTACTGCTGCCTCGAGGACGACTTTGCCTGTCCGCGAAACATCGCCTTGCCCGGCGCTCATGACTCTGGGACGGACCGTCGCAAGTTGCGGTCTGTGCTGTGCGCATACGGAAACCGTATCGACATTCCCGCCCGAAGCTGGCCGTTTTTTCATAAGAAGATTTCCGGTCGCAGGATCGACTGAAAAAGCGGTACAGTCGGTCGTGAGGCCGGTTACGAGCCTTGCAGCCACGCGAGGCATGAGCGCCCTCCCTCTGCTTGTGGACGCGGCAAGTACGGTTTCGGGTTTATATTTTTCCACGAGCCTGCATACGGTCTCCGCTTCCGTCTCGTCCACGAAATCCTTAAGCGAAGGATCCTCCGCGACAAGGACGGTATCCGCCCCATGATGAAACAGCGGCTGCACCTTATCCCGTATACCGTTTCCGAGCGCTACGCACCAGAGTTCGCTTTTCCGCACAGAAGCGAGTTTTCTCGCTTCCGCGAGCAGTTCGAACGTCACCTGTTGTATGTCGCCGTCGTTCAATTCAGCAATGACCCAGATATTAGCATACGTATTTTTTTCGGTCTCTGTTATCCGCATCTGAAATCTCCGTAATTCGAAATGAGGTCACACAAGCATGCGTGTGCGCAATTCTTTAAGCAGCAGCGAAGCCGCCTCTGCAGCTTCGCCCTGTATGACTATGGTGCCTTTTTCACGCACAGGCGCCGGTTCGATGTTTGTAACTGCGGCGGGACATACATCCGGCCCCAGGAGACAAGGATCAGCCCCGATGTCGAGCGGTCCCCACACGAGGATTTCGGCTTTTTTCGCAGCCATCCTTCCTTTAAGCGAAGGTATTCGGGGTACATTGATGTCTTTCACGACAGTTATGAGCGCGGGGAGTACGAGCTCGCATTCGTCGTACCCGTCTTCGCGCATACGCCTGACAATCACGGAACCGGCGTTGAATTCGGGCATGGCCGATACATAGGCGGCCTGCGGCCATCCGAGCTGGCCCGCGATGCCAGGCCCCACCTGCGCGGTATCCCCATCGACAGCCTGCTTGCCGCAGATCACGAGATCCACATTCCCGATCGTACGGATGGCTCGGGACAACACGTAGGCTGTCACCCATGCATCCGCTCCTTCGAATTCCTTGGCCGAGAGAAGAATCGCTTTGTCCGCTCCGCAGGCAACCGCCTCCCTGAGCGTCTGTTCCGCTCTGGCTGGCCCCATGGAAAGCGCTATGACCTCCCCTCCCAGTTTTTCCTTTATCAGCATGCCTTGCTCGAGACCGTATGTATCGAAGGGATTCATCACAGCCTCGCCCTCTTGCCTTCTGAGCCGTTTAGTCGCAGGATCGAAGCCCACATTCGCGGAGCCGGGGACCTGTTTGATGCACACAACGATTTTCATGCTTCGCTTCTCCTTCACTTCCACATGCCCGGAAGCAGTCCGAACTGAGTCTTGAAACCGAGCAACGCGAGGTAAACCCCGCAGTCCGGATAGATGCTGTGAAGCAATTTCAAGGTAGCTATGGGGTCGTAGACCGTATTCTCCGGGATTTCATACCCTACACATTCGGAGAGCAGGTGCAGCTTCTTGCTCATCCATGCCTCCACGATCACAGGAAGCCCAAACTCTTTCTGTACCTTTTTCACGAGGGGGTGTTCCTGGATAATCGGTTGCGTGATAATGAATTCCGCCCCTGCCGCGACTTTCCGCTTCATCTTCTCGAATTCGTGATCCTCCGGCTCATATGGGTTGAATGCGACACCCATGTGGAACACGCCGGGATACTTCCGGTTTATGTACTTCAGAAGTTCGACCGATGTGACAGATTCTACATCCGTATGCTCCACATCGGAAGGGCTGAGCTTGGGAAGCCGTTCGCTTCCATCCCCAGACACAACGAGGAGGTAGATAATGCCGTTCTTCCTGCATGCTTGCAGTATTTCATCGAGACCTTCCTTCGTATGGAACGTGTTGAGATGAATCATTATCTGTTCCGGCCGCACTTCGAGGCCTAGTTCCTCTATGAGCTCCGTGCCCTGGAATGCGAGATGCCCCATGGCATTGTCGGTTATGCAGATGCAGTATCCCGCTTCGAGCACTTGTTCGTATTTCTTGGCAAATGCTTCGAGATCTTCGTCGAGTTTTTCGGAATTCTGTTTCGGCGGCAGTATTTCCACATGATATATCTTGTTTTCGATATGCTTCCGCACAGATACCTCCTTCTCCCGTGTCCGGCTTTCGAATTAAAAATCGGTGTTTAGGATTAGAACCTATGCGACTGAAAATGTCAACCGTGATTCCTGAACGATCCCCAGCGCGAAATCAGGAAAAGAGCGACAGTTCTCAGTATAGATGCGGCCGCCTCTATTGACCCGGCATCGGGTGTCGGATACAGTTCCAGCTATACCGATTCAGGGAACCACTCAGAACGGAGGCGCTATGCCAGTAAAAATACGGTTTTGGAACGCTTTGTCGGATAGAGAAAAAAACGTGCTGCTCAACCGTTCCGAAGAGGATATAGCGGCTGTGAGGGAATCCGTGCTCGCAATCCTCGAGCGGGTGAAACGGGACAAGGACAGAGCGATCATCGAATGTACCGAAAAATTCGACAGAGTGAAACTCAGTCTTCCACTCAGAGTTGGAGAGCAAGAGTTCGAAGAAGCAGAAGCAAGGCTCGGTGCAGACGTGAAAGAGGCCTTACACTTCGCCATCGAAAATGTGCGCTTGTTCCATGAAGCGCAAAAACCCGAGAGTCTCCGCTTTCTGGAGACAAAACCGGGCATATTCGCAGGGGAAAAGGCAAGTGCAGTGCCTTCCGTGGGCCTGTACGTGCCCCGCGGAAGAGGAAGCTTTCCTTCTATGCTCTACATGCTCGCGGTTCCTGCTCAGGTAGCAGGTGTGAAACGGATCTGTGTGGTGACCCCCCCCGACAAGGACGGCAGCGTGGATCCTGCCTGTTTGTATGCTGCACGGCTCTGCCGCGTGACGGAAATCTACCGGGTAGGCGGGGCTCAAGCCATTGCAGGGCTCGCGTATGGCACGGAATCCATCCCAAAGGTAGCTAAGATCCTCGGCCCTGGCAGCATGTACGTGAGTGCGGCAAAACGGCTCGTTTCCGACATAGTAGACATAGGGTTGCCTGCAGGTCCTTCGGAATCCATCGTGCTCGCCGATACGTCGGCAGACCCGAAATTCGTGGCTCTCGACCTCATGATAGAAGCGGAACACGGTTCGGATTCCTCGGCTCTGCTCGTGACGCCGAGCCGCGAATTGGCCGAAAGCGTAGCCGCTACTATAGAAACATTCCTCGCTGAACTGCCCGAACCGCGTAAAACGTTCGTCCGGGACGTGATGAACGGATACGGTGGCATCATCGTCACAGATACGATGGAAGAAGCGGTGCAGGTCGTGAACGAATTCGCTCCGGAACATCTCCAAATACAGACCCGAGATCCGTTCGAACTCCTGTCTTCCATCGAGCACGCAGGAGAAATCCTTTTGGGAAGCAACACGCCGTTTTCCGCTGCCAATTATGCGATCGGAGCGAACGCGGTACTCCCGACGGGAGGAAAAGCGAAAACCTATTCCGCCGTCTCTGTGCGCGATTTCATCAAATACAGCTCGGTCATTTACATGACGAAATCGGGTTACGAAACGCTCAAACCGCATATAATGACATTGGCGGATTACGAAGGTTTTTTTGCGCATGCGTTCGCACTGCGTAAACGCGGAGAACAGTCGTGAGCGTTTTCCGAGGCATACAAGAAGCCTTCGGGTATCTCGAATCCTTCACAAATTTTGAACAGCTCAAACCTCACCTGAGGGATTATCGTCTGGACAGGATGAAGGCGCTGCTCGATATGTTTGGGAATCCGGAACGAGCGTTTAGATCTGTCCATGTGGCAGGCTCGAAGGGAAAAGGCTCCACCGCAACATTCATAGCCTCCATCTTCACTGCCATGGGGTACAGGACCGGGCTATACCTGTCGCCTCACGTGTGTTCGTACAAAGAGCGCATAACGCTTTCCGGTCGCGATATCGACGATGCGGTATTCATCCGCCATATCTCCGCGATAAAGGAAAGGATCGACAATCTGAAGCCCAGCGATCTTCCCGGAGAGGATCTGCCCACTACCTTCGAACTCCTCACGCTGTTGGGATTCATGGTGTTCAGAGACACAGCATGCTCGTGGGCAGTTGTGGAGACTGGGCTCGGTGGCAGGCTCGATGCCACGAACCTGATCGTGCCCGAAGCGTCCGTGCTCACACCCATAGAACTCGAACATACGGACCTCCTGGGACGGACCATACCTGCAATAGCAGGAGAAAAAGCAGGGATCATCAAACCCACCATACCGGTTTTCTCTTCCGCACAGAAGGAGGAAGCGAGAGTTGTTTTCGAGGATGCAGCCAGACGGGTCAAGGCTCCTATCGTGTTTCTCCCGGATGTGACGGAATACAGGCATGCAGAACTTTCAAGAACAGGGACTCGCCTGATCCTGAAAATCAGGGGCGGGCAACGTATGGAAGCGAACCTCGCCATGCTTGGAGAGGTCCAGGCGGACAATGCGGCCCTCGCGTTCCTCGTTACAAGCTCGCTGTTCAAAAATCCCACTAAGACTTATCCTGGTTTATCTCCGGAGCTCTTCCCTTCCCAGGCAAAGAGCGGCCTCGAACACGCTTTCCTCCCCGGCAGAATGGAACTCGTCAAGAGTTCTCCCCCTATCATACTCGACGCAGCGCACACCCCGGTATCCGTACAAAGGCTCCGCGAATCGTTCGAAGCCATATGTGCGGACGAAGAAGCCGTACTGATATTCGGAGCCGTTTCGGGAAAAGATATAGAGGGAATGGCGAAAGTGCTCGCCCCTTCGTTCAGACACATCATCGTATCCAAACCCGGGTATTTCAAACCTAACGATCCCGAAGAAGTATACAGTGCCTTCCTGCGGTACAATGCAGGGACCACGCTTCAGCCGGATCCTGCCCTCGCATTGCGGGAAGCTCTTACACTCTCGGAAGGGAAACACCCTATTCTCGTCACAGGTTCTTTCTATATGGTTGCGGAAATCCGAAAGCACGTTTGACAGGGGACTCGGCTCAGGCTTATGATTATGCACATGAACGATCCAACGCTCGCCGTATATCTTTCAGGGAGGCTCGTCGTCCGAACCGGCGACATAACGGAATTCTCCGGCGATGCCATTGTGAACGCCGCTAATTCCAGCCTCATGGGAGGCGGAGGAGTGGACGGCGCGATACATAGGGCGGGAGGCCCCGCTATCTTGCAAGCATGCAGAAGAATCCGAGAGACGGACTTTCCCGGAGGGCTTCCTGCAGGAAAAGCGGTGATTACCCCTGCGGGGAACCTCCGGTGCAGGTTCGTCATCCACACGGTGGGACCAGTCTGGTATGGGGGAACATCGGGAGAAAAGGAGACTCTGGCTGCTGCATACAAAAGCTGTCTCGCACTCGCGAAGGAACACAGTATAAAAACCATAGCGTTTCCCGCCATATCCACCGGTGTGTACGGCTTTCCGAAAGAGCTCGCAGGGCCCATAGTCTACGAATCGGTACGAAACCACCTCGCACACGAAACGCTGCCGGAAACCGTATTCCTCGTGTTTTTCTCGCAGCAGGACGCCCGTACCTTTATTGCCTCCATCGGGGAACACTGATGTCGCTCAACTGGAAAGAGATCGACCTCATCTTGTCCGAGCTCTCGCTGGAGGGAAGCAGAGTTCAGAAGATACGGCAGACGGATTACAAGTCCCTGATTATTGACCTGTACAGACCGGGAGATCCGTTTCCTCTGTTTTTCTGCATGGACCAAGGGGCTGCACGTTTTCACAGACTGACCAAGGCGGTACAACCTATGAGCAGACCTCCTCGGTTCGCCGAGTTTCTCCGTTCTCGCATTGGAGGGGGCAGAATAACGGAAGCGTACCAAGTCGAAGGCCAGAGAATCGTAAAGATATCCGTGGAACGTTCCTCGGAAACCACAGTGCTCTGGATTAGGCTCTGGGGCGGTTCTTCGAACATCATAGCCACGGACGACCAAGGAACCATCCTGGATGCCATGTTCAGGAGGCCGAAAAGCGGAGAGGTGTCCGGAGGACGATTTCCAATCGCCGCGGTACAAGCAAAACGGGAGGGGAAAAGCGGAAAGGATTATGAGTGCTCCGTGAGGGACCTACCGGGAGCGGGTTCTTTCAACGAACGGGTGGAAGCGTATTACGTTTCGAAAACCGGAGAAAAGACAAGGGAAGAGCTTAAAGCGGCAGCGCTCCAAAGCCTTTCCAGACAGGAAGTCCGCATAAGGAGTACACTCGAACAGCTCGCACAGAAACTTGCCACCTATGAAAAGAGCGATCAGTACAAACAATACGGAGATATCATAACCGCACACCTCTACCGCATGCAAAAGGGCGAACGGTGGCTGCACGGAGATGGCGATACTGCGGAGTCGGGGAGCGTGGACATCGAACTCGATCCTCTTCTCTCCCCTGCAGAAAACGCACAGGCGTATTACGAAAAGCACAAAAAAGCCAAAGCCGGCATCAAGATCATCCGAGACGAGATAGTGGAACTCGAATCGGAACTGGAACGAGTGATGAAGGAAAAGGCACACGTATCGGAAGAAACGGATATAGAAAAACTGAAGCGCCTTATAGAAAAACAGACAGCGTCTGCGCAAGAACGGAAAAAGGCGAAAATCCCGGGTATGACCTTCTATTCGCATGGATTCACCATCCTCGTGGGAAAATCCGGAAAAGAGAACGACGAACTGTTGCGAAAACACGTACGCGGAAATGATTTTTGGCTCCACACACGGGATTTCCCTGGAGCCTATGTATTCATAAAAAACAAGCCGGGGAAATCCATTCCCCTGGATACCCTCTTGGATGCAGGGAATCTCGCCTTGTTCTACAGCAAGGGACGGAACTCCGGTCAGGGTGAACTGTACTATACACAGGTGAAGTACCTCCGTAGGGCCAAAGACGGGAAAACCGGACTCGTGCTGCCCACTCAGGAAAAGAACCTCTCGGTACGGCTCGATCCTGCAAGAATAGAAAGGTTGCAGAACTCCGAGGAAGACAGTTGATTTATCAGTCCAAATGCTCAATACTTTACTAGGATATGAAAGGGTCTGAGCCTATAAAGAAAAGGACTCCTATAGTCGACGGAATTTTCTATCCTGCGGAAAAAGGGCGGCTGAAAGAAACGATCGCACAGTTGCTCGAAACATGTGGAACAGAACCGGGTTTTGCATTCGGCATCGTTTCTCCCCATGCCGGACTCTCCTATTCAGGCCCGTATGTTGCGAGCGCCTTTCAGTCTGCAGCGAAACGCACCATAAAAACAGCGATCATACTCGCTCCCCTGCATAGAGAAATCGAGGATGCGATCATATTGCCGGAATCCGAAAGCTTTGCCACACCCTTGGGTGATATTGCCGTGCACAGCGCCTTCATAGAAGAGCTTGAAAACTGCAGCACGAAATTCTATAGAAACGACATACCGCATCTCGAAGAACACAGCATAGAGGTACAGCTCCCTTTCATTCAGTATCTTTTTCCTGAAGCGTGCATAGTTCCCATCCTGCTCGGCAAGATAACGAAATCGAATTGCAGAATACTCGCTCAAGCGCTTCAGCTTTCATTCGAAAAGCACTACGATACAAGCCTCTTCGTTATATCGTCGAATCTCTCCTCGTACCGCAAGAAAGAGGACTCCCTGCGCCATGCGGATACCATGCTCGAACTCATACAAAGAGGGGATTGGGAAGGGATTATTCGAGCCCATGATTCGAAAAGCATAAGTTCCTGCGGAGCAGGCTGTATCGCATCTTTGCTCTCCTTTACCAAACCTTCCCTTTCGTGTACTGTTCTGAAAAGGGGAAATTCCGTGGAACAGAATAGCGACCTCGAACAGGTCGTCGAATACGCGGGAATCTCCTTCAATTCGATTTCAGGATGATTCCGATGGACTTTTCGCTCACCGATCAAGAAAAACTGATCCTATTGCACACTGCGCGGGAGACTATTTCGGCCAGACTCATGCGCAGAAAACCTGAATACAGAGAACCGACCCCCGCCCTCAAAACCCCGTGCGGAGCCTTCGTAACGCTCCACAAACGAGGAGCGTTGCGTGGTTGCATCGGGCACATATCCGCAGTCGATCCCCTTATGGAAACCGTGAAGCAAATGGCTTTTGCGAGCGCTTTCGAAGATCCCCGGTTTCCTGCTCTCTCCCTTTCGGAACTCGAACAAATCGATATCGAAATATCCGTGCTTTCTCCGCTCGAGCGCATAAAAAATGTGGAGGAGATCGCAGTGGGCAAGCACGGTTTGTACCTGAAAAAAGGCAGGGCATCGGGGTTATTGCTCCCCCAGGTCGCTACCGAGCAGGGATGGGACAGGGACACGTTCCTCACACATACCTGTTATAAAGCCGGATTACCCGGCGATGCATGGAAGTCCCCCGATACAGAAATCCTCATCTTCAGCGCTTTGGTGTTCGGCGAAAAACAGTTCCTCCATGGATAGAACCATCGTCATCCTCGAAGACAGGCTCGTCCGCATAGAAGTCGACGGAGAGCTTTTTCTCGGTGTCGCAGTACCCAAAAAAAGTAAGATTTTATGGTTCACCCGCACTACAGGGGCATG
>CAZWAS010000018.1:0-11586 GCA_964631915.1 uncultured Spirochaetales bacterium
ATAGCTGCGAGCAACGCGAAGAAACATGTTATTCTTGAAAAACCGATAGCGCTCAATTTCGCCGATTCGGTGAAGATGCTCGAAGCGATTCGGAAGAACGGAACAAAGACTTCCGTATGTTTTGAAGTGCGTTTCGAGAGCGCGGTTCAGGCCATGAAGTCGATCATCAAACAAGGGCTTATCGGCGAGATATACTATGCGGAAGCCGATTATTACCACGGCATAGGCCCCTGGTACGCGAACCAGCGATGGGAAGTGAAAAAAGCTCAAGGGGGCAGTTCCTTGCTTCGAGCAGGTTGCCATGCTCTGGATATTCTGTTGCATGTGGTCGGAGAAGAGGTGGAGGAAGTATTTTCCTACGGAAATAAAAATCCGAACGAAATTTTCAAACCGTACGATTATCCTCTGAACACGGTTTCCCTGCTCAAGTTCAAAAACAAGAATATCATAGGTAAAGTGTCGTCGAATACGGATTGCAGGCAGCCGTACGTGTTCAACATCAACATAGTAGGCAGCGAAGGTTCGATAAAGAACGATCTGTTTCACAGCAAAAAAATCGAGGGGCTGAAAGGTTGGAGCAAACTGGATGTGCATCTCATAGATTCCGGCGATGTTTCGAATCATCCCTATGTACAGCAATTCGATTATTTCGCCAAATGCCTCGAAGCAGGAACCGAACCACATAACAATTTCGAGAGCGCTTTCGAATCTCACCGGGTCATTTTCGCAGCCGATAAGTCCGTGGAAACGGGGAAACCGGTGCGGCTGGACGAATTCAGGTATTGATTTTCATCCGATGCCGGCATGAAGACGGCATCGGTTTTTATCGGAAAATAATCACACGACTCTCGTAACTTTTGCGCTTTCTGCAGTTCCGTCTATTCTAATCGGATAATGCCTGAACTGATTTGCGGCCCAATAGAACGCTATGGTGTTTTCCACGGCGCGTGGCGTTGCCTGTATGGTGTGGTTGGAACAGAACAGATGCCCTCCGCCCGGCGAAAGGGTACGGATGACGTTTTTCACTTCATCGAGGATGGAACCGTGGGACATGATGCGTCTAGTGTCGACATTGCCCCACACGGTCAGTTTTTTACCATAGCGCTTCTTCACCGCTGCCACATCGTTCACATCGGGCTGCAGAGGATTGATTATGTCGTAGCCGACAGCCACGAGATCATCCAGTGCCCATTCGATTCTTCCGTCGGAATGGAACGCGAATTTCACGTTCTTGTCGATTTTTCGTATTTCGGAAATCATATATGCATAACGCGGAACGAGGAGCTCCTTGAACAGAGCAGGGCTTATGAGCGGACCCGCATCCATGCTGAAATCGTCTCCCCACCACATAATGTCTACGCCCATTTTCACAAGCTCTTTGGAAAGTGTGAGAGAGTGGTTCATGCACTTGTCGAGAAGCTCCGCTGCGAAATCTTTGTTGAATACGAGATCCATGAGGAAATTTTCGAGTCCTCGGAGGTACCAGGCTCCCTCGAACATGGTGCATGCCACTGCGCCTATGATTCCGTATTCTTTTCCGTCGCGGCTTATCAGTTGCTTATTCTCTTCGAGGCCGGTCTTGGATACCTTGAGCGGATCCGGCCAGGCGTATGAATTGTAGGCTTTCATATCTGCGAGAGGATGTTTGGCCATTTCGCAGTAGCTGCCGTACTGCTGAAATTGGCGCTTCCATTGTATGCCGAAATCGTCTTGGTACAGGTTTTCCCCTATCTTTTTCGAATCGTCGTATACTGTTCCGAATCCTTCGCAGAAGCCTACCGCGCGATACAAGAAGTCGTTTCCGAGTCTTTTTGCCAGAGCGAAGGAGTCTCCGGTTGTATCCACATTGAGCAGTTTGATCAGTTCTTCCGCTACTTCCGGTGCGAGCCAGCTATCGATTGGAACCATATCGGGTTCTTCATGGTTGATCGCCATGATAACGCGTTCCTTGTGGGTCATGAAATCCTCCCTTTTCTCTTTCGATGCTTTTTGGGAACCTCTATTAACCTTCGGTTGGTTCCCATAGTGGGCACCTAATCGCAGGCAGCGTAAGGAATTATTTTTTCGCATGCGAAAAAATAAAGAGTTCTTAGAGGTACCCTTACCTAATTATAGAATAAATCAAAAAATCGATTGTCAAGCGTCGTGTGGCATGGGGGCGGGGCGATGTATGACCCCGCCATGCAGCGCATCATCATTCGCCTATGATCTTCACCAGTACCCGTTTATCGCGCATACCGTCGAATTCACCGTAGAAAATCTGTTCCCACGTCCCGAAGTCAAGCTTACCGCCTGTGACGGCAACGACAACTTCCCGACCCATAACGGTACGCTTCAAATGCGCATCGGCATTATTCTCATAACCGTTGTGGTCGTATTGGTCATACGGTTTTTCCGGCGCGAGCTTTTCCAGCCAACGTTCGAAATCGCGATGAAGACCGCTCTCGTTGTCGTTGATGAACACGCTCGCCGTGATGTTCATCGCGTTCACAAGGCACAACCCTTCGCGTATGCCGCTTTCGCTAAGCGCTGCTTCGACCTGCGGCGTGATATTGATGTACGCTCTGCGGGTCTTGGTCCGAACATGCAATTCTTTGCGGTATGACTTCATTGAGAACCTCCTATACAATCGTCTTGATTCTTATAGTACTATATCCTGATGCATTCGTGCGCCGCCTCGAAGCGAACGATTTTCACTATGTCCTCACTATCGGCGACAATACGCCGATTATGAGACGATAAAGCGACTGCGATTCGTTTTATACATGTCCGTATCTCTGTGCGTTCCGTATCTCCGTGTTGGTTTTCTTCTGCAAATTCCCCTGGATGCCTCCCTGTTAAGAATTGCCATATAGTAACTTCCATAGGACGCATTTTTCAGGTATAACGATTCCATATATCCAAAACGAGGTAGCTGAAATGGAATGGAGAGCAAGCCATATACTAGTCAAAGATCAATCCCTTGCGCGCGAGCTGCTTAAAAGAATCAAACAGGGCGGAAACTTCGAAAGCATCGCACGGGAATATTCGACGTGCCCGAGCAAATCCAAAGGCGGCGACCTTGGATGGTTCGGCCCCGGTAAAATGGTAAAACCCTTCGAGGATGCGGTTCAGAGGATGTCCATAGGGTCGGTGAGCGATATAGTCTCGACACAGTTCGGATTCCACATCATTAAAAAAACCGGCCAAAAATAAGGCTTCTGCATACCCAGTTCAGCAACAGCCATTTGATTTGTACGCATAAGTAGAGTACTCTTTTTATCAGAAGCTATGCCGAAATTCGCTCTTCCCATAGATGATCCTGTTCTCATTTTCGCTGTAGTGATGGTCATCCTGCTCGTAGCTCCTCTGCTCGCTGCAAAGGCGAGGCTACCTGGCATCATCGGGCTTATCGTTGCAGGTATTCTCGTGGGACCGCATGCGTTCGGCATTCTAGAGCGCGACAAAACCATAGAACTCCTCGGCACCGTCGGACTCCTGTACATCATGTTCCTCGCAGGGTTGGAAATCGACCTCTTTCAGGTGAAACGCCACAGAAGCCACAGCATCGTGTTCGGAGTGCTCACGTTCCTTATTCCGCTCCTGCTCGGTTTTCTAGGCGCCCATTTCCTCATCGGTTTCGGCATTGCAGAGTCGATACTCCTTGCAAGCATGTTCTCCTCCCATACGCTTCTCACCTTTCCGATAGTGAGCGGATTCGGCCTTGCGAAAAACCGTGCCGTCATTGCAGCAGTTGGCGGAACCATAATCACCGATACTCTGGCCATGGTGGTACTGGCAGTTATAGCAGGGTCGACACGCGGAACCACGGATGCTGTATTTTTCATACGCCTCGGAGGATTTCTCGTCGTGTACGTGCTCGTCGTGATTCTGTTTCTTCCCAGAATCGGAAGGTGGTTCTTCAAGCATTTCGCAGGGGACGGCGTCATCGAGTTCGTATTCGTCATAGCAGTGCTTTTCATCTGCGCTTATCTCGCCCATCTCGCAGGTTTGGAACCGATTATCGGGGCATTTCTCGCGGGCCTCACACTGAACATCCTGATTCCGGAAAAGAGCGCTCTTATGAACCGCATCCAATTCGTAGGCAATTCCCTCTTTATACCGTTTTTCCTCATTTCCGTGGGCATGCTCGTGGATATAGGGAAGTTGGTATCCGGAACCGGCGCATGGATCGTTTCCACATTCATGGCAGTGACTGTATTCGTTGCGAAATGGTTTGCTGCGGAAGGAACGAGGTTTCTGCTCAAATTCACGAGGAACGAAGGGTATCTCATATTCGGCATGAGCGTAAACCAAGCTGCTGCGACCTTAGCGGCCGTACTGGTAGGATACAGGCTGCAGTTGTTCGACGAATCCGTTCTCACCGGTTCGATAATCATGATCGTGCTGACCTGCCTTTTCGGCCCTCTGATAACGGAACGGTTCGGAAGGAAGGTCGCTCTCCAGGAAGAGAAGACTCCTTTGCATATGACTGAACTTCCGGAGCGGATCATGATCGCAGTTTCCAACCGCGAAACGCTAGGAGGCCTCGTGGAATTCGCCTCATTCCTGAGACTTAAAGGATCAACAGAGCCTCTGTATCCCCTGTATGTCGCCCGGGACGGCATAGATGCGGACCAGCGTATGCGGAAAAAATGCTCGCTCATGCCATGGCGAAAGCTATAGATGCCGATGTCCCCGCTGTTCCGGTGACGCGGCTCGAAATGGATATACCGACCGGTATACTCAGATCCATGAAAGAGCTCAGAATAAGCCAACTCGTGCTGGGAAGCAATGAGGTGTTCGGATTCCAGCGGCATCTGTTCAGCCAAATCATGGGCAAGGTGCTCGCAGGAAGCAACCAACTCATTATGGAATGCAGGATAGAAAAACCGTTGAACATCGTCAAACGGGTACTGATTCTTCTTCCTCCCCTCATTGAACGGCAGCCGGGCATTCTCCGCGTGTTCCGTTCGGCGAAGACCGTGGCTTCCCAGACCAGCGCCAAGATGCTTCTCGTGGGAACAGAGAAAACCTTCCAGACGGTGCGAACTTCCTTCGAGACGATGAAACCCCATGCAGAGGTCGCATACCATACGGTTTCCGGATTACAGAATGCGGCTTTGACTCTGAAAACCCTCACGGCCACGTATGATCTTCTGTTCCTCGTGACAGTGAGAAAAGGGAGGCTTGCATGGCAGCCGCAGCTCGAGCGGCTCCAAAAACATCTGACGGAGGAATACCCCGATCACAGTATCGTTATCGCATATCCTCCTGAAACCGCTTCCATATCCGACACCGACATACAGAGCGAAGGGGATGCGCGAATCCTCATGAAAAAAACGAGTTTTTCCCTCGGGCTCACAGGACTTTCCGTGAGGCAAGCTCTGGAAAAGATGCTTATCCCCCTGTTCATGGGTCGCGAATCCACTGCTCTGGAGCTCGCAGAAATTCTCGAACGGATAAGCAGAGAGGATCCCGTTCGGCTGACGGAGCACACGGTGCTCCTCCATACGAATTCCGAGCTCGTACACGAAACGGTTGTTTCGGCAGGAGTCAACAAACACGGGTTTTCACTTCCGAAGCTGCCCGAACCCATACGCATAGTGTTCGTACTCATAGACCCTCTCGGCGCCGAACCGGAACTCCATCTGAGCACGCTCGCACAAATAGCGCGTTTCTTTCAGAAAGAAGGAGCCGAGGAAACTCTGCTCAGAGCATCCTCGGCGGATGAATTGGACAACCTGTTTTAATTTTCTTCCTGTCCGTAGTACGATTTCGGACCATGCTTGCGCAGGAAATGCTTGTGCAGGTAGCTTTCGGGGATTTCCGAGGCACCGTGGTGCAGCATGGTCGTGTAATACGCCATTTTGGCGATTTCCTCCAAGGCTATGGCATTCTCCATTGCCTTCGTCGGCGTTTTTCCCCACGAGAACGGTCCGTGATGGGCAGCGATAACACCCGGCATATGGTCGGGATCGATGGAATTCTTGTGGAAATATTCCACAATCACAGTTCCCGTATGCTCTTCGTACGCGTCTTCGATTTCCTGTGCGGTCAGCTTCCGGGTAACGGGTACAGGGCCATAAAAGGTATCGGCATGCGTAGTGCCGAAACAGGGAATAGGGAGGCAGCTCTGGGCCCATACGGTAGCGAAAGAGGAGTGAGTATGGATCACTCCTCCTATAGAAGGGAAGGCCCTGTAGAGAACGAGATGCGTAGGTGTATCCGACGAAGGACGGAGCGATCCCTCCAGCACTTCACCGCTTTCAAGAGATACAAGCACAATATCATCCGCTTTAAGCGCATCATACGAAACACCCGATGGTTTTATCGCCATCACCCCTTTGTCCCTGTCTATACCACTTGCATTCCCGAAGGTGAGCGTCACCAGCCCGGCGCGCACCAACCCTCTGTTTGCCCTATATACTTCTTCTTTCAGTCGCTCGAAACTCATCACTTCCTCTTTTCGTCCCGAATGCTGAGCAGTTCCTTCATGACGATGAATTGGTTCTCCGCGTATCCGCTCGTTCCGAAGCAATCGTGGAGCCTCTTGTACAGCGCGAAGAGTCTATCGTATGTTTTCACGTTCTCTTTGATCGGCGAAAACTTCTTCGAGAGGGTCCCAGTCATAACGTCGATCGCAGAAGCGAAACTATCGTGGCCTCCCGCGTTCTTCCCTGCCACCACCGCCCCTGCAATGGCCGAACCCAAGGCGCCGGTCTGAGTGGATCTGGATATTTCCAGCTCGCGGCCGAGCACATCGGCGTATATCTGCATGACGAGCGGATTTTTGATCGAAATACCGCCACAGTTTATCACTTGTTTCGCTTTTACCCCGTACTCTTCGAAGCGTTCCATGATGATCCGCGCTCCGAACGCAGTGGCTTCTATCAGAGCTCTGTAGATTTCGGCGGGAGTCGTATGCAGCGTAAGCCCGAGCAGGAGTCCCGTAAGCCTTTGGTCCACGAGTATGGTCCTGTTTCCGTTGTTCCAGTCCAGAGCGAGCAGACCGCTTTCCCCTGGTTTCAGCAGCGCGGCCCCTTTTGTAAGCTGCTCATGGCTGCCTGCGGCTTTCCCGCCGGGGACTATGGAATTCACGAACCAGTTGAATATGTCGCCCACCGCCGACTGACCCGCTTCGAGGCCGTACATATCCGGCAGAATCGAACCTGGCACAATTCCGCAGAGCCCCGGAATGTCCGGAAGGTCCTTGGACAGAGGCGCTACCATCATGTCGCAGGTAGAGGTTCCGATGTTCTTCACGAGAATTCCGGGTCGTATGCCCGAACCGATACCGCCTAGATGCGCATCGAAGGCTCCGACGGCCACGGGAATACCTTCTTTCAGGCCGAGCTTCTTCGCCCAGGATTTGCTCAAAGTTCCTGCCGCGTCTTTCACTGTATACGCCTTATCTGGAAGGCTTTTGCGCAGGTTCGCCAGTTTCGGATCGAGTTTCTTGAGGAAGGATTCTTCGGGATATCCTCCCCAGGAATCGTGAAACATAGCCTTATGCCCTGCCGCGCAGATGCCGCGCTTCATGGTTTTCGGATTCGTGGTGTCGGTCAGCACAGCGGGAATCCAGTCCGCTATTTCTACCCAGGTATATGCGGCATCGAATACATCGGGGGCGATCCTCAGGCAATGGAGCACCTTCGCCCAGTACCATTCGGATGAATACGTTCCGCCGATTTTCGCAAGGTACTGAGGACGGATTTTCCGCGCAAGTGCATTGATCTCTTCCGCTTCCGCGAATCCCGTGTGATCTTTCCACAGCCAGGCACAGGCATTCGGGTCGTTTTTGAATTTGGCCTGAAATGCGAGGGGGATACCATCGGCATCCACAGGAAGTGGCGTGCTTCCCGTGGTGTCCACGCCTATACCTATGACATCGTCCGGCGAAAACCCCTTTCGCTCCTTCGCTTGCTTGAGCACGCCTTTCACCGTTTTCACGATTCCGTCTATATAATCTTGGGGATGCTGCCGTGCGAGATTAGGATCTTTGGGATCTGTGATGACGCCTTTTTCGCCGTGGCTGTAGTTCCACACGACGTTGCCCACCTCAGCGCCGTTCGACACATCCACGAGCAGGGCTCGAACGGAATTCGTACCGTAATCCAGTCCTATCGAATATTTTCTACCCATCATGCCCCTTCCTTCATCTGTGATAATATGTCGTGATGCCGAGATAATTAGTGAAAGCTTCGTTCAGGGCAGCCGCTACACTGGAAAGGCTCACCGCTACATGATGTTCGAACCCGTTCCTGCAGATAAAGGCGAGGAGGTCCTGAAGTCCGGGGATTTCAGCAACGCCATATCCGCCGAAGGTATCTATCGCATCGTCGGTAAAACTGCCTTCGCCAACAAAACTCAGAAGTTCGCCCGATGTGTCGTCCGTCGTGAACCGTGCGAAGGTCGCAGGTCCGCTTTTTATCCGTCCTACACAGGTTCCGTAGGTATTCTCTTTGCCGACAGAGCCAGCGATGATGGCTTGATAATCCATGCGCATGTCGCTGAAGAAGGCTTTGGGCGCGTTGCTGCAGTGGAAGAGCACGCACTTGTCTGGATCGTCGCCGTAGTTGTTGTTCCAGTCCATGAGAGCACTCGGTTTTCCCGAAGCGAGCTGAAGCGCATACATGGAAAGAGCTCCGGTAACATCGACCTCACAGGCGCTCGGTATGAGCGAATCGGAAAGCATGCTCATGACCGTACACGGCACTATACCGAAATATTCCTCCATGGCTGTCCAGCATTGCACCGCGCAGGCTTTAAGTTCATTGTCTTTGAGGAAACCATCTATCACAACCCCGAGCTTCGCCATTTTCACGAGGATATCATCCTTGACACCAGGTGCCGGTATGTATTCCTTGACCGCTTTCAATTTTGTAACGACTGCTTCGTTTTTGTCGGAAAGCCTGTTCGCTCTCCCGAATATTTCGGAAAGATCTATAGTTTCCACCGATACGCCAAATTTCTCCAGTATCTTCTCGCTGTAGCGAACGGTATTGAAGGCAGCGGGCCGTGCTCCTATGGCTCCGATTCTAAGATTCCTGAATCCTTTTACGACATTGCACACTCCCTTGAACATCTCGAGATCTTTTTTGAATTCCGGGCTCGTTACGCTTTCGGTGTGCAACGTAGTGAGCGTGAAAGGAATGCCGTATTGGAGAAGATTGTTGCATGCTGAGATTTTCCCGCAGAACGAATCCCTTCGCCTGTCTGCACTCATCAACTTTAGATCGTCTGGACCGGCCTGAATGAGCACGGGCACGCGGAGGTCGGCAGACTTGATGACGTCGGCTATGCTCCGTTCTTCTCCGAAGTTCGGAAGGCTGACGATGATTCCGTCGATTTTATCCGCATTCTTTCTGAAAAGATCAACGCATTTCCTGATATCCTCTCGCGTCACAACCGATCCGAATTTCGAATCTTTCGGTCCCAGCACGATTGCCTTGCAGTCATTCTTTGCCAGAACTTTCAGTATCTCTTCCCTTCCTTCTTCGACCAGCTTATCGGGGAAAAAACCCCTGTTCCCGAGAATAAGACCAAAAACCGATTTCATGCTGTTCCTCCTGTACAAGCGTATGGCGCAACAAAAATATTTCTTATATGAAAAAGATATAGTGTGGAAGTATTGTACCAGATGCAGTAGAATAACACAAGGATTTCAATTCAGAAAACCAAGCTTCACGAGTGCAGCTTTCAGATTTTCGATGTCTTGCAGGAGTTTTCGGAACAAACGATTTCCGGAATCCAAATCGTTTCCCCTGAGCACGGTTTCCATTTCCATGACGGTACAGTGCAGCCTATGGGCCGATATATTCCCGGAGGCCCCGTTCAGCGCATGCACCTGTTTGGCTGTCTCAGCAGCGTCCCTTCTATCGAGAGATTCGCGTATGGCAGCCAGCTTTGCAGGCAATTCCTCGAAAAAATGCCCGAACAGGTTCTTCGCAAGCGCCGTATTCCCGTCTATGCGGTACAAAAACTCTTCGACATCTATGATATCCTTGCCTTCTTCCTGCTTCGCACGTGTTTCATCTCCGCCGTCCTGGCAGTAGTGAGGGGTTTTTCGTTCATTGTTCGCAAGGAAAAATTTCACAAGGGGAATAAAACGATCCGCTTGCAGCGGCTTTGCGAGATATGCGTTCATCCCCGCTTCGAGGCAGCTTTTTTCATCGCCCGAAAGTGCATAGGCGGTTATCGCGATGATAGGGACATCGTGGTTTAGTACTGTGGATTCGATATTCCGTATGGCTTTGGTGGTCTCGTATCCGTTCATCTCCGGCATCTCGATATCCATCAGCACGAGTTGGTAGGGAACCCGCGAAAGGGCTTCGAGGGCTTCTCTGCCGTTATGCACCGCATCGCATGCAAGCCCAGCCTGCTTGAGCATTTCCCGTGCGACTATCCGATTGATTTCGTTGTCTTCCACCAAAAGAATTCTGCTATGCATCCGCACTCCGCAAAACCGTCACCGCTCGACTCTCGCAGTTCTAGAACTCATGACCTTTTCCACTTCCTTAAGCGTAACCATGCTCGTATCTCCGGGGGTGGTCATGGCGAGCGCTCCATGAGCCGCCCCGTAATTCACCGACTCGTTAAGAGACTTTCCGCTCAGAAACCCGAAGATGAGCCCGGAAGCGAAACTATCGCCCCCACCGACTCTGTCGTAGATTTCCAAATCCTTGCGCATGACGGCCTCCTCAAAAGTTCCGCCGGCATATGCAATTGCCCCCCAGTCGTTCCGCGTCGCGGTTTTTGCAGTGCGGAGCGTCGTGGCTACTACTTTGAAATTGGGGAATTCCTTCACCGCTTTGCGTATCATAGCCTTGTAGCTTTCCGTATCGATATGCGAAATGTGCTCGTCCACCCCCTCGACCTCGAACCCGAGTGCGGCGGTGAAATCCTCTTCGTTACCGATCATAACATCTACCAACGACGCGATCTCCCGGTTCACCTCAACGGCCTTCACACTTCCTCCTATATCCTGCCAGAGAGAAGCACGGAAATTGAGATCGTATGAAACAATCGTCCCGTATTTTCTCGCCGTCCTTGCAGCATCGATGATGACATCCGCTGTGGTGTCTGAAAGCCCTGCGAATATACCGCCGGTATGAAACCACCTCGCTCCGTCCCGTCCGAATATCGTTTCCCAGTCTATATCACCCCGTTTCATCTGCGAAGCTGCGGTATGCCCCCTGTCGGAGCATCCGAGGGCGGAGCGTATGCCGAACCCCCGTTCCGTGAAGTTCAGCCCCACACGCGTTTTTCTGCCGACGCTGTCGAATGGGACCCAGCGGACATACCGCAAATCCACACCGCCCTGAAGCATAAGATCTTCCAGGAGTCGGCCTACAGGATTGTCGACAACTGCAGTCACATGAGCCGCCCGCATGCCGAAGCAGCGCCTGAGACCGCGGGACACATTGTATTCTCCCCCTCCTTCCCAGACTTCGAACGACCTTGCTCTCGAAATACGACTATCGCCAGGATCAAGGCGAAGCATCACTTCTCCGAGGCTCACCACGTCGAACATACATTCTTTTTCGGATTTCACTGCAAGAACGCTCATACTGCCTCCCTCCTTCCGCCTTTCCTCCTTTTTTG
>CAZWAS010000018.1:11596-19260 GCA_964631915.1 uncultured Spirochaetales bacterium
AGAAAATAATAGTATATTTCCGTTGACATGTGAATAGAAAAAACAATATTCTGCCAGCCATGAGTATTTTTGAGATCATTATGCTTCTCTGTTTCGGCCTCGCATGGCCTTTCTCCATCTATAAATCATTTACATCCAGAAAAACGACAGGGAAAAGCCTCATGTTCCTGTTCGTCATTTTCACAGGATATCTCGCAGGAATAACGCACAAACTGCTGTACAATTTCGATCTTGTGATATTCTTGTACATCTTGAACGGTTGCATGGTAGGAACCGATATCGTTCTGTATTTCAGAAACAGGAGACTCGAGAAAAGAGAATCGGCATAAGCCGGGTGTGCAACATTCCATCGCTCACAGCCTCTCTGGCTTTTCCGCCGCGACAGATGAACAGTAGTGTCTTTGCGTATGTCTTGCAAAGACAACTCTTGACAAGGTATGTGCAAAGGGAAAAACATTAAACCATGGACAACATGAACGAGAATCCTGCGATCGACGCACGAACCGAGGCTGCAGTGCAGGAAGCGGCGCTCCTGGTGAAAAACGCACGATATCTGATTGCATTCACCGGCGCAGGTATATCCGTAGAAAGCGGAATTCCTCCCTTCAGGGGAGAGAACGGTCTGTGGAGCAAATACGATCCGCAGATTCTCGATATCGATTACTTCCACAGGCGCCCGGAAGATGCGTGGAAAGTAATAAAAGAAATATTCTACGACTATTTCGGAAAAGCCGAACCGAACGGAGCACACAGGACTCTCGCTCTGCTCGAGCGGCAAGGGCTGCTGAAAACGCTCATAACGCAGAATATAGACGATCTTCATTTCAAGGCGGGGAGCAGGAACATTGTGGAATATCACGGCAACTCCCGGAATCTGTTCTGCAGAAACTGCAGAAAAACGTTTTCCGTGTCTCGGGATATATTCGAAGCCATGCCTCCCCGTTGTTCCTGCGGGACTGTGCTGAAACCCGACTTCGTGTTCTTCGGCGAAGGAATTCCTCTGAAGGCGGTGGCTGATTCCGAGCATGCGGTGAAGAAGACGGATGTTATGATTCTCATAGGCACTACCGGAGAAGTATATCCGGCTGCTGCGCTTCCTCCCGAAGCCAAACGGCGCGGGGCAAAAATCATAGAAATCAATCCTGTCCCTTCCAATTATACATCCGAAATCACAGATATCTTCATCGGTATGCGGGCCGTTCGAGCTATGGATTTGCTTTACGCGCGCATAGCAGGCTCTTGAGTTCCGCCTGCTGATTCATGTTCTTGATATTTTGGCCTGCATAGCCTAGTATAGATGTATTGATGGCAAATTCGATGCACATTGAAAAGGAAGACATATGGGACTTAAGAATCTGAGTATCAAAATCAAGATACTGACAATCTCCATAGTAGGAATAATCATCCTGGCATTGGTTATCTCCTTTCTCTATGTGATAGACATCCGTAAACAGGCACAGCTTTCCATTCTGGAAAAAAGCAGGGCTGTGGTCCTCGCAGCAGAGGCTTCGAGGGAGGAAATGGCGCAGAAACTCGATAAAGGAGTCATCCGCGACCTGAACGAGCTTGCCGCAGAAGGGGATAGGGAAAAAATCGTAGCTGCGGTTCCTATACTGACAGCCATCAACGTGGTCAGATACAACGCTAAAGAGGCGAATTATCAGTTCCGCGTGCCTAAAATCAGCCCGAGAAACCCAGACAATGAGCCGACCGAACTCGAACGGAAAGTGCTCGAAGAATTGCAAGGGAGCGAACTCAAAGAAAAAACCATCATCGAAAAAGATCAGATCCGCTTTTTCAGACCGATCAAACTCACCCAGGAATGCATGCTCTGCCATGGGGATCCTGCAGGAGGGCCCGACCCCATCGGAGGAACGAAAGAAGGGTGGAAAGTCGGAGAAGTGCACGGGGCATTCGAAATTATCAGTTCCCTTAAGACAGCCCAGGAAACGGAGATGAAGGCGACCATCTACATCATCATCCTCACCGTAGGCATCATACTCATCCTCGGAATCGTCCAATGGTTCATGATCAAGCGGATAACCAGACCGCTCAACTCGTACATAGAGGCGTTCAAGGTCGCGTCCCAGGGGGACCTCACCGTGAGATCGGAAGTCCGTTCTCTGGATGAAATCGGAAAAATTTCCGGTTTCTTCAACGACTTCATCAATTCCTTAAGCGGCATGGTGATGCAGATAAAAGACGTCACTATCAAAACGAGCCACATCAGCTCCGATCTCGCTGCGACGTCCGAAGAGACCCTTGCATCTCTAGAGGAAATGCAGGCGAACACCGAAAGCATGAAGAATAAAATAGTGCATCTCGACCAGGAAGTCGGAGACTCGACAAAGTCGGCGCATGAGGTGAAGCAGTTCATCTCCAATGTCGTGAATCTTATCGCTTCTCAGGCTGCAGCCATCACAGAATCCTCCGCATCCATAGAGGAAATGTCCGCCTCTATACAGAACATAGCGAAGGCGGCAGAAGAAAAACTCAAGATCGCGAGCCAGCTCGAAGAGACAGCATCCAAAGGCGAGACGGAGATGGAGGAGACTAAGCAGGTCATCAAGAAAGTCGCCGATTCGGCTAACGTCATTATGGATATGATCAATGTCATCCAGAATATAGCATCCCAGACGAACCTACTCGCAATGAACGCCGCCATAGAGGCCGCGCATGCGGGAGAGGCTGGTAAAGGGTTTGCCGTCGTGGCGGATGAAATACGTAAACTCGCGGAAGACAGCGCCGATTCCGCCCGCCAGATAACGCAGTCGCTGAACGAGGTCAACGAATACATCCATATCTCGGAGGAATCCACAGACAAAACAGGAGAAATCTTCAACAACATGGTGAACAGCATAAAAGATGTAGCGTTCAGCATGATGGAAATGAAAAACGCCACACAGGAGCTCTCTTTAGGAAGCGGACAGATACTCGAAGCACTGTCCGAACTCGTAAAAATAACCGAAGAGGTAAAGGCCGCATCGAACGAGATGGACGATAAGGTGGAAAAAATAACCGAATCCATGACGGAACTCGCCAACATATCTTCGGAGACGAAGAACGGCATGGAGGAAATGGCGGTCGGCATCAGGGAGATTTTCTCTGCTGCGGAAAATATATCCGCGGCAGGAACGCAGAATTCCGAAAGCGTCACGAACCTTGAGGAGCTCGTGGGCAGATTCAAAGTGAACGAAACCAAAACATAGAGGTACCCATGTCAGGTCTTCCCGAACTCGACGAAATATTGCACGGCCTCCTGCCGGGCGACAATGTGGTATGGAGAGTGGATACCATAGAAGATTATTCGCCCTTTGCGGAAGCCTTCATCGACAAAGCGATACGGAAAGGCGAAAAGTGCATGTATTTCCGATTCGGAAACCACAAGCCGATAGTCACGAACAAGAGCGGAGTCGCCGTGTATGAGGTGCATCCAGAATTGGGGTTCGAAAATTTCATCACCGAAATCCATAAGGAGATAAAAAAGATTGGGAAGGGAGGATTTTATATCTTCGATTCGCTTTCCGATCTTTCCGATACCTGTTATTCTGACAGGATGATCGGCAATTTCTTCAAACTGACCTGCCCGTATCTGCGAAAACTGGAAACCATCGCCTACTTCGCCATGTACAGGTATTTTCATTCCTACCATGCGGCCGCTCCCATAACGGAAACCACTCAGGTTCTCATAGACGTATACAGGTATAAGGGAAGCATTTATATCCAACCCTTCAAGGTGGAAGGGCGTTATTCGTCCACTATGTATATGCTTCATGAATGGAAGAACAACACGTTCACCCCCACCCGTGAAAGCGCAAAAATATCGGAAGTGATCGCATCCTCGCCATGGCCCGGACTCCCGTCCGCGAGTTATCGCATGATCGGCGTATGGGACAAGCTTTTCATGAACGCAGAGACTGTCATGCAGGCGTTCGGGAAAAAACAGTGTTCCGAAGAGAAACGAGATGCCGTGTTTCATCAAATCGTGAAACTCATCATGACGAGAGACAAGCGGGTATTCAGCCTCATCATCGAAAACCTCTCTCTTGCAGATGTAATACACGTGTGGAAACGCATGATCGGAACAGGAATGATCGGCGGCAAATCCATCGGCATGCTGGTCGCGAGAGGAATTCTCAAAAAGCATAATCCGGATAAATGGATGCGTCTGCTCGAAGAACACGATTCTTTTTTCATCGGCTCCGATGTCTTTTATACGTATCTCGTAGAGAACAACTGCTGGTGGGCGCGGCAGCGGCAGAAGGACCCTGAGGCGTTTTTGGACGGGAACGAAGACGTACGAAGACGGATACTCCAGGGGAATTTCCCCGAATACATAGTGAGTAGATTCTCGGACATGTTGGATTATTTCGGGCAGTCTCCCATTATCGTACGTTCTTCGAGCCTGCTTGAGGACAATTTCGGCAACGCATTCGCAGGGAAATACGAAAGCGTCTTCTGCACGAACCAAGGAACAAAGGAAGAGCGCCTCACTTCCCTGCTCAATGCGGTACGCATTATTTACGCAAGCACGATGAGCGACACCGCCCTTTCGTACAGAAAAAGCAGAGGCGTCCTGGACAAGGACGAACAGATGGCTCTCCTCATTCAGAGGGTAAGCGGCTACTGCTATGGCAACTATTTTTTCCCTCAGCTCGCAGGAGTCGGCTTTTCCTTGAACCCCTATGCGTGGAACAAGGAAATCATTCCCGAAGCAGGTATGATCCGTCTGGTATTCGGACTCGGCACGAGGGCGGTGGACCGATCGGACGATGACTACACCAGAGTCGTAGCGCTCAACGCGCCTGAAAAAAGACCTGAAGCGAACTTCGACGAAGTGAAGCGCTATGCCCAGAGGCGCGTCGACGTGCTCGACCTTGTGTCGGACGAGTTTTCGAACGTTCATTTTGCGGATCTCCTGAAACAGGTGGAAGGGATTCCGGTACGGCTTTTCTCCACGAGGGATAGGGCTCTCGAGCAGTACGCTAAAGAGCAGGGCAACAGTTGGGTGCTCACATTCGAAAACCTGTTCAAAGAAACATCGTTCGTTCAAGACATGAGGGAGTTGCTCCGCATCGTTCGGGAGGCGTATGAAACGCATGTGGATATCGAGTTCACCGCTAATTTTCTCTCCGAAGGCGGCTACAAAATAAACCTGCTTCAATGCAGACCCCTCCAGGTTCAGAGACCACACACCACGACCATTACGCCGATTCCTCAGATAGCGCCGGAAAACGTCATCATGAAGGCTCACGGTGCGGTCATCGGCCATTCGAGAGTCATGCCGATAGACAGACTCATCTACGTGGTGCCAGCCCAGTACGGGAGACTGCCGGAGCAGAAACGCTACTCGCTTGCAAGATTCATCAACAAACTCACCCATTACGAAGGCGGACATTCGGCCAAAAACATCATGCTCCTCGGCCCAGGCAGGTGGGGCACGAGCACTCCCTCACTGGGAATCCCGGTCTCGTTCGCAGAGATCAATACGGCGTCGGTGCTCTGCGAAATAGACGCCATGCACGAGGGGCTCGTGCCGGATCTGTCCCTGGGGACGCATTTTTTCAATGAAATGGTCGAAATGAATATGCTCTATATCGCCTATTTCGTGGGGAAAGCGGGAAATGTCCTGAATGAAAACTTCCTCATGGAAAGCAGTAACTGCCTCCTGTCCATAGCGCCGGACGCGCAGGAATGGGTCGATACGATCAAGGTTCTCGATACTGCGAAGTGCGATTCGGGACGGAAGATATTTCTCAACGCAAATTCTGTGGAACAGATCGCAGCGGTTTACAGGGAATGATCAGCCTTTTCTGGCTTGTTCCGCTTTCCGCGAAATCTTGTTCCAGATTCCCGTGAGCCCCATTGCCTTTTTTGCAAGCATGAGCGTCTCTCTTGCGGTTTCCCGCATTTTCATGGTTCCGTCGAAAATCACCTCGTCGACATAGCCTTTCCGCTCTTCGAAACGCGAACGTTTTTCCCGCAGAGGAGAAAGAAACGCGTTGAGCGCCTTCGCGAGCTTTTCTTTCACTTCCACATCGCCGACGTTCCCCTTCCGGTACCTGTCTTTCAGATCTTCCACTTCCTGTTTGTTCGGATTGAAGATATCGTGATATACGAATACAGGATTGCCTTCTACGGTTCCTGGTATGTCGGCACGGATTCTGTTCGGATCGGTGTACATGCCGAATACCTTCTTTCTCACCTCGTTCTCCGAATCCGAAAGCAAGATGGCGTTTCCCAAAGATTTCGACATCTTTGCATTGCCGTCCGTTCCTACGAGGGTCGGTACATCTCCGATCATGACGTCCGGAACAGGAAACACTTCTCCGTAAAGGTTGTTGAACCGCCGAGCTATCTCCCTGGTCAGTTCCACGTGCGACTCGTTATCCTTCCCCACTGGAACGAGGTGGGCTCTGGGAAGGAGTATGTCGGCCGCCTGCAGCACAGGATAGCCGAGAAGCCCGAACGGCATTTCGTCGAGATGAGCGGACTGCGCCATTTCCTTCAGGCTCGGAATCCGCTGAAGCCGCGGCACGGTGACAAGCATTTCGAAGAGGAGGTTGAGTTCGAATACTTCATGAACGGCGGACTGAAGATATATGATGGACCTGGTCGGATCTATGCCGCATGCAAGATAATCCAACACCATCTGTCGGGCGTTTTCCGCAATACCTTCGATATCTTCCTTGCTTGGTTTCGTGGTAAGCGTGTGAAGATCTGCGATGATGAAGTGGCACTGATATTCATGCTGAAGCTTGACTCTGTTCGCAAGAGATCCGACATAGTGTCCGAGATGAAGTCTGCCGGTAGGCCTGTCGCCGGTTAAAATACGCCGCATTTCCATAGTAGTCCTCGATGTAATTGGTTGAGTTTCACTATACCCGGAGCATGAAAGAAGGGCAAGCAGTTTCCCGTGCGCTTACGTCGTTGTTCCGGAATCCTCCGGTTTCGGTTTCGGCCGTTTTTTCCTTTTTCCCGTACCCATGAGGATGCTGATCGGCCTGAGATACGGGACATTTTCGCACACGATCTTCACTATGACAGTGAGCGGCACTGCAAGAATCATGCCTACGATACCCCAGAGCCATCCCCAGAATATGAGCGAAAACAGGATGAGAAAGGGACTCAGATTCAACCGCGCTCCCTGGAACTTCGGTTCCAGGAAGTTTCCGAATATCATGTTTATTACACATGTGGAGAGGAGCACAAGAACGGGTTTGCCCAGATACGGGTAGAACTGAATAAGCGCAAGCACTGCCGAGGTGACGATGATAAATCCCGAGCCGATGTGGGGAATGAAATTGAGAATGAAAGCAAGAACGCCCCAGATGAGCGGGAAATCGGTTCCTATGAGCTTAAACGCCCCCCATACGCAGAACCCGGTACAGAGGCTGATGATGAGTTTCACCGTGAGGTAGCGCCCGATCTGGCTGTTAAGGTGGGCGAAAATCTTTCCCATTCTCGCAGTGATCTTCGAAGGAAAGGCTTTTTCGACCTTGCCCTTGAGATACGGTCGTTCGAGGAGCAGAAACACGAGGAAAAAAATGATGATGACAAGGCCGAGGACGAAGTCGAAAAACGATTCGGACAAGGAAAAAAGGTATTTCTGTGCCGTTTGGCTCCAATTGATGCTTGCGTAGAGGAATTTCGGCAGATTGAAC
>CAZWAS010000018.1:19282-20284 GCA_964631915.1 uncultured Spirochaetales bacterium
CCGCACAATGAGGTCGGAAAGAATCTCTCTCACTTTCAATTGATATTCGGGAGTCCGACGCGCAATCGACCGAATTCCGACGAATCCGATGAATCCGAATAGAAAACAAAACCCGAGGGCAACCACCAGCACGATCGCTATGGCGACGCCTCGCGGAATCTTCAGGCGCATGAGGAAATTCACTGCAGGAGCGAGTACAAACGACAGCAGAAGCGCTATGACAAAAGGAATGAATACAATTTTTGTTATATACAAGACGCCGGCGATGAGTATGCAGAGCAGAATGAATAATATTGCTTTGGTCACTTTCCCGTTCTTGTCGTCGACGCCCTGCATTAAATCCTAATTCCCCGTGCCTAGGATATCTGAAAAACCGAAGTTTGTCAGTATCGGTTTTTTGTAATACAACTTATTGACTTTGTATGCGAACTCCCCTATGCTGAAACAAACGGCCACGAAAGACGATGAAGGCACAAAGCCATTTTGCGGCATTCGAAAACAACGCACTCCTGAAAACCCTCGTGAATGTGCTTCACATCCCGATCATGATCGTGAACAGCGACAGGGAAATTGTGTATGCCAATGCCGCACTGTTCAAGTTTCTGAAACTCGAAGGCATCGACGATATAATCGGTCTGTCTCCCGGCCAACTGTTCCGATGCTCGAACAGCTCGGCAGGCGAAACGAACTCCTGCGGCAAAACCGAAGGATGCGCGTTGTGCGGTGCAAACAATGCGTTTATCAAAGCAAACGACGAAAAAAAACAGACAGAGAACGATGTAAGGATCATACAGAAGATCAATAGCGGCATAAACGCCCTCGATCTGTGGGTTTCGGCGGCGCCGTTTCCGTTTGAGAACGAACAGTTCATCTTCTATACCATTGTCGACCAGGAAGACAAGAACAGGCGACGTGTTCTGGAAAAGATTTTTTTCCACGACATCCTCAACACAGCGAGCTGGGTGAAAGCCACTACACAGCTTCTACGCATGACAGTCCCCG
>CAZWAS010000018.1:20325-24741 GCA_964631915.1 uncultured Spirochaetales bacterium
TTCCAACTCATCGAAGCCGGAATAGACACATTGAGCGAGGAAATCGCCAGTCAGAAGCTCCTCCTCGACGCGGAAACCAGGGAACTGTCTCTGAATATCGAGACTATCGAACCGGCGGACATACTCGCCGCCGTCGAAAAAATGTACCGACCGATCGGAGAATTACAGAACAAAAAACTTCTGCGTTATCCCTCCCCACCGATCCGTACATTTCGAAGCGACTTCGTACTCGTGAAACGCGTTGTGGGCAACATGGTGAAAAACGCATTAGAAGCGGTAAAAGAAAAGCAAGTCGTTACCTTCGGTGCAAGGGACGAGCAGAATGGCATTCGCTTCTGGGTGCATAACGAGAGCTACATTCCCAAGGATATCCGCATGCAGATATTCCAGCGTTCGTTTTCCACCAAAGGGAAAGGCCGCGGGCTCGGCACGTACAGCATAAAGCTCATCGGAGAAAATTACCTGAACGGAAAAGTGACATTCACTTCGACCGAATTGGGAGGCACCTGCTTCTGTATCGTACTGCCTGTGGAAGACCAGGTCGTTCAGCCTTCGATTCCTGTTTCTTCCGTGTAGTTCATCGCAACCTCGACATACCGTTCAGCGGCATCCACGATGCGTGAAGCATCTTCTTCCGAGATGTCCCGAATTTTTCTGGCAGGGGTTCCTACTATCAGAGACCGGTCGGGAAACGTTTTGCGTTCCGTAACGAGTGCTCCTGCTCCCACTACGCTCTCTTTTCCTATTTCCGCATGGCTCAGAACGATCGCTCCCATACCGATGAGGCTACCGCTACCGATCGTGCAAGCATGGAGCACTGCCCCATGCCCTACCACGACATTCTCTCCGATTATCGCAGGGACATCGGTATCCACATGGACGACCGAGCAATCCTGAATATTGGATCCTCTGCCTACGGAAATCGGACCTATATCCCCTCGGAGTACCGCCCCGTACCAAATCGAAACATCATCGCCTAACGTTACATCGCCAATAACCGCAGCAGTAGGCGCTATGAACACATTCTTGCCGATTCTTGGCCGTTTTCCGTTATACTCCTGTATCATAATTCTCTCCGTCTCCCTTTATAGAACACGCAGACCCGTATATCAAGTCCCCCCTGAGTCACATGAAAGGTTGTTTCGGCATCAGGAGCAGCCGCATGCAGAAAAGCGCTCCAGGCGGCTTGATCAGGACACAGGATGCAGCCTCCGACCGATCCGCCCGAATCTGTGCAAACGGAAGCGATTTCCCTGATCCTGCCGCCGATATCCGCATAGAAGACCGCAGTCTCCCTGCGCCTCGAAAGTCTGATTCCGTACGGCGGATTCATAGGTATGAATACATCTCTTGCCGATCCTCTGAGGAGGTCCAAAGCACATGAAAAAAAATCGTCTCTGCCGACATGGATCGGAATCCGACGCACAATCCTCGCGCAGGGCTCCGGAAGAACGCGCTCGAACAGCGACCGATTTTCTCTGAAAGATCCCAACGCTTTCTCGGAGGTATCCATGCAGAGGAAGGATACATCGGACTCCAAAGCGTCGCATGGCTCCTCCGCCTTCTTTCTGAGGTATGCGGCATTCTTTCCGGTGTAGAAAGGAAATGATTCGGCGGCATAAGGTCGTCCGAATACGCAACCGGGAAAAGCATAGCGATACATGATGTATTCGAAAAGAAAGGTTCCGCTGCCTGAGAATGGTATGAACACCGTATGTGGGGAAAACCCCGGTTCCACAGAACCGAGCCATGTAAGAGCTTCCGAGAGCATGCACCAAGCCATGTCTTCCCTGAGCGGAGCTGCGGCCTGCAGGTCTGCTCTGTATCCGCGCTTATATAACGCTGCGCCCGCAAGCGAAACCGAAACGGTAAGCCGGTTTCTGTACAGGCGCACATACACCGTTGTGAGAGGCTCTCCTTCCCCTCCGCAGCGAAAGCCATGCCGCCTCAGGGATTCCGCGGCGAGCTCCTCGAGTGCCCCTTCGTGGAACACTCTGCTGGCAACCGAATCCGCGGAAATACGCACGAAAGCCCCTGCAGGCAGATATTCGTTCCAGGGAATTTCTGCGCACGCTTTCCCGAACGCATCCTTCGACTCTACGCGTTTTTCCTTCAGCACGAGCCGTACATCGGATAAGGAACATGAACGGAACAATACTTCGAGTATGTGAAGCAGGTGAGCCCGAGACATGAAGAGAAATCCGTCCCGCATTTCGATGGTCGGAACTGTGTTCCGTCTGTGCCATGGGTCGCCGACAATCGATGACAGTTCACGCAACGCTGCTGTCCCGCAACCGGGGGGGAACACCAGCACCGCCTTGAAACGGGCCCCAGCGAACCTCCCCGTCACAGAAGCACCCGTACGGGATTTTCCAGCATGGCTTTGAGTTCTTTCAGAAAGGCGGCTCCGACAGCTCCATCTATGACACGGTGATCGCAGGAAAGGGTCATCCTCATCATGCTGCGGACCTCGACCGCATCGTTTTCCGAGACCACCGCCTCTTTCCGGATTTCCCCAAGCGCAAGTATGGCAGAACCCGGCGGATTGATGATAGCGGTGAACTCCTCTATGCCGAAACTCCCCAGATTGCTTATGGTGAATGTCGCATCCGTGTATTCCTCAGGCAAGAGTTTCCCCTCCCGTGCCTTCCGAACAAGGGTTTTCAATTCCTTCTCGATTTCGATGATGCCTTTCGATTCGCAGGTGCGCACGACAGGAGTGATGAGCCCGTCTGTGAGTGCGACAGCAAGCCCTATATCCGCTCTGCCGAACCTGAGCAGGGTATCCCCTTTCCAACTGGTATTCACCTCAGGATGCCTTTTCAAAGCCATAGCTGCAAACTTGATGAAAAAGGCATTCAAAGAAAGTTTTTCCTCTTTCAGTTCGGCGTTCACGCGGGAACGCGCAGCGAGGAGGCTGTCCATGCGGACAGCAACGCGCAGGTAATAATGTGGAGCATTCGTTTTGGATTCCGAAAGCCGCTTTGCGATAATGGCACGCATTCGCGATATGGGAACCGTGCGATCCGCACCCTGTGCCTGCTGCACTGCCGCATCCGGGACTACCGGTGTTTTACGCCTCAGACGTTCTTCCACATCGCGTTGTACGACCCTGCCTCCTGGCCCCGATCCCCTAACAGCGAAGAGGTCTATGCCGTTCTCCTCGGCGATCTTCCTCGCAAGGGGCGATACCTTGAGCCTGACACCGCTGTCCCGACCATCCGCCCGGTCAGTCACAGACACCCTGAGAGAATCGGCGTTTGTGGGCAAGGAGGGGTTTTCCGCTTCGGTTCCACCTGAAGCGGCTGCTGTCTTTTGCTCTGTGCTTCGGGATGTTGCTGCGCTCTTCCCACCAGAAACTGTCTGCGTTCCGCTCTCTGCGAGCAGAGCGGAAATATCTTCCCCTTCCTTTCCGATGATGGCAATGGTATCGCCTATCTTCGCACGCTCTCCTTCCTTTCTCACTATGGCAAGAAGAACCCCTGTCTGTGTGGATTCGTATTCCATGGTCGCTTTATCCGTTTCCACATCGCAGAGGCCGTCGCCGGAAGCTATAGCCTGTCCCACCTGTTTTTTCCAGGAAAGGATTTTCCCCTCTTCCATGGTGGGGGAAAGCGCGATCATGAGTATAGGTTCCGCCATACTATCCTCCTACAAATACATGACCCGTTTCACTGCATCGACGACCTTCTCCGAAGAAGGCTGAACCGCCCGCTCGAGCTTATGGTTGTACGGCATAGGTACATCTTCCGAAGACACGAACTCCACAGGGGCATCCAGGTCGTCGAAACAATTGTTGGAAATGAGCCAGGCCACATGCGAGCCTACGCTCGCAAAGGGCCAGGATTCGTCCACCACCACTGCCCTGTGGGTTTTCCTCACCGACTCGTACACTGCGTTTTCATCCAAAGGACGGAGGGATCTGAGGTCTACGATTTCGGCATCCACGCCGAGCTTGGTAAGCTCATCCGCTGCCTCCGCGACGATCCGCAGAGGCTTCCCATACGTTATGAGCGACACATCGTTTCCTTGGCGTTTGACATCGGCCTTCCCTATGGGAACGAGGTATTCCTCCTCGGGGATTTCTCCTTCCCAGGGATACATGAGCTCTGCCTCGAGGAAGATCACCGGATTGCCATCCCTGATAGCCGATTTCAGGAGCCCCTTCGCATCGTAAGGGGTCGCAGGGCTCACGACCTTGAGTCCCGGCACGTGGGCATAGAGCGTTTGCAGAGCCTGGGAATGCTGAGAGGAGAGATACTCGGCAGGGCCATTCGGTCCCCTGAATACTATGGGAATGGAAAGCTGCCCACCAGACATGTGTCGCATTTTCGCCGCATTATTGATCACCTGATCTATGGCCAGGAGAGAGAAATTGAACGTCATCCATTCCACTACCGGGCGTAAGCCTGCCAT
>CAZWAS010000018.1:24781-45463 GCA_964631915.1 uncultured Spirochaetales bacterium
GTTCTGTTATCGGGGCATCTATGACACGCGATGCTCCGTATTTGTCGAGGAGTCCCTTGCTCACCTTGTATGCACCGTTATACTCGCCCACTTCTTCGCCTATGAGAAAGACCCGTTCATCCCGTGCCATCTCCTCATCCAAAGCCTGCCTCAACGCATCTCTGTAGCTTATCCGCGCCATGGTCTCCTCCTATGCGAATATGTCCTCATACATGCTCTGAAGAGGTGGCTCGATTCCGCGAAACTCACCGCATCTTCCATAATGCTTTTGATCTGATCTTCCATTTCTTGGAGTTTCGTGTCGTTCAGGAATCCGGCTTCCTCGAGCAAGGACTGGAGTATGAGAATGGGATCCTGTTTCTTGTATGCCTCGATCTCCTCTTTCGTCCTGTATTTCTGCGGATCGCTCATGGAGTGCCCTTTGTATCTGTACGTCCGTATTTCGAGAAAGCTCGGTAAGCCGCTGTCTCGTGCGACCTGTACCGCAGCCCCCACCTCTTCGAATACGGTTATGACATTCATGCCGTCCACCTGTTTCCCCGGAATGCCATAGGAAGCGCCCATGAGTGAGAAGTCGTCCACAGAAGAAACCCGTTTCCAACTCGTACCCATGCCGAATTGATTGTTCTCGCAGATATATACTATGGGCAAATTCCAGATTTTCGCCATGTTAAGGGACTCGTGAAAGGCTCCCTGGTGTATGGCTCCATCGCCGAAAAAACAGAGGGTTACGCCTTTATCCTTGCGGTATGCCTGAGCGAATGCCACGCCCGTTGCAATGGGTATCTGAGCCCCGACGATGCCGTTCCCGCCGAGCATGTGTTTTTCCGCGTCGAACAAATGCATGGAACCGCCTTTGCCCCTGGAACAGCCTGTGGCCTTTCCGTAGAGTTCTGCCATGAGGGATCGGGGGGACATACCGCAGGCAAGCGCGTGGCCGTGGTCCCTGTATGCGGTGAGCACATAGTCCTTGCCAAGATCCAATGCCGCTACTGCGCCCACAGCGACAGCCTCTTCGCCATTATACAGATGGCAGAACCCGCCTATTTTTCTGAGCCCGTACATCTGGGCGGCTTTCTCCTCGAACCTCCGGATGAGGAGCATATCGTATAAGAGTTTCGTCAAAAACTCCTTTTTATAGCGTTTCACATCCATCATCCGACCTCCCGGAGAATCAGCCGTTCTTTTATTTTCTTCATCGGCTTGAAATACACGGCTTCTTCGATTTCCGTTTCAAGCACCACAAGATCAGAGGCTTCCTCGTTCACGCGCCAAAACACCGCGAGAGTCGGGCCGATGGACTGCACCACTTCGGACTTCAGGGACGGATTGTCAATGGCTGTCATGGTACCGTTTACCGTGAGTATTTCATCCAAAGCCTTGCTCTGGATGATCCACTGCACGTGTGCATGCACCGCAATATGCGCTATTTTGTCGAATTTCGGAGAAGTCACCGCATACAGCAGCCCTTCCCTGCCTTGAACAAGAGTAGGGGTCATCCAGCGCATATTCGGTCTGCCGTGCTTGTCCACTGTGGCGAGCACCGCGACCTTGGATGTTTCTATCATCCGTTCTAGAACACCGAACAGTTCTTGTTTATTCATCCTTTCCTCCTCGTCATAGACCGAAAGGCACGAGCATAGTGCGGGAAAACCTTTTTCCCAGAAGAGCCTGCTTCACCTCTTCGGGAATTTCATTTCCTTCGGGTTCGAAACCTGCGATTCTTCCCTGTTCCACATGCATTCGGATTCGTCCTCCACTGCCGAGCTCAAGGGGCACCGAAAAGGGCGGAGTGCAACCGAAGGTCCATTCCCAGGATCTGTACTTTTCAGCGAGCGACGCTGCAGCGTCCACCGCATCGTCGCCGAACGCATAGAGGCGTACGGACCCGCAGGCGCTTTCCCATGAAGAGCAGAGTGCACTGATGATCCTGCCCATGTCCGCTTGAGGATTATGGGCGGCGATATTCGTAACAGGAACAGGATAGGAATCCACAGCATATGTAACAACGGCATCCCGCATTCCTTTAAGCGAAGCGCCGAGCAAAGAAAGATCGGAATCCACGAGGAGCGTCCCGTGGTGCAGGCACCGGTCCTTTTTGAAGCTGTATGCATTGCCCGAAACCTTTTTCCCCGAAACCAGGATATCGTACCTTTCGGTTCTGTGCGCGGAGACACCGCATCGCGCGAGCGCTTCGAGCACAACGGCGAACAATGCATCTTTGTCGTAAAAGCGCTTATCTCCTATGATGAAAGAAAAATTGAGGTTCCCCCTGTCATGATACACGGTTCCGCCGCCCGAAATTCTCCGTACAACAGGGATAGCTTTTCTGTACAGGTAGTCCACATCGCACTCTTTCCACGGATTTTGATGTTTCCCAATGATGACGCTCGAATCGTCTATATAGAGCATGAGCACCGCTTCATCTCGCTCTATGTGTTCGAACAGATACTCTTCGCATGCCAGGATCGAGCGTCGAAGACAGGTGTATATACGTGGTGCCGATGCGGCGGTGCTGCATATTAATAATGTAATGGATTTCATCTCTTTTTAAAAGAAGAAAACTTCCCCCGCAGTTGAAGTTATGGGCGATACGTAGTATCATCCTGGCGAGGAGCCGCTATGATAGAAGTGAAAAGCGTGACAAAGGCATTCGAGACGGTACAAGCGGTGAACTGCGTATCGTTTTCCGCTGTTCCGGGCGAGATTTTCGGATTGATAGGCCCCAATGGCGCAGGGAAGTCCACTACGATCAGGATGATCATGAACATACTCCTGCCCGATTCCGGAGAGATCCTGTTCGACGGGAAACCCCTCTGCGAAAAGGACAAGGATAGAATCGGATACCTGCCGGAAGAGCGGGGATTGTATAAAAAAGTAAAAGTGAACGACATGCTCGTCTACTTGGCGGATTTGAAAGGGAAAAATCCAAGGGAAAGCCAAAAACAGATCGATTACTGGCTGGACCGCTTCGATCTCATGCAATGGAAGCACAGAAAAGTAGAAGAGCTGTCCAAAGGCATGGCGCAAAAAGTCCAATTCATCGCTTCCGTGGCTCATGACCCCGATCTCCTGTTTTTCGATGAACCGTTTTCCGGTCTGGACCCCCTGAGCTCCGATCTTCTTCTCGAATCCATTTCTGATCTGGGAAAGCGGGGTAAGACGATCCTGTTCTCTACACACATCATGGATCATGCGGAAAAAATCTGCAGCAGAATTTTCCTCATGAACAAAGGCAAAGAAGTGCTGTACGGATCCATAGAAGATGTGAAGAACAGGTACGGCAAGAACTCGGTCATCATCGAATTCGACGGGAATGCGGATTTTCTTTCAAGCCTCCCCTTTGTCGAACATGTTATTTCCTATCCGCGGTGGCTCGAGGTGGAGCTCACTGAACAGGGCGATCCGGACGACCTCCTGAAAGCACTCATAGGGAGGATCAGGTTGCGCAGATTTCAGATTGTAGCCCCTTCCTTGCACAAGATTTTCATCGATTTGGTGGGAAAAACGAAGGAGAACGACGATGAATAAACTTTGCAAAATCATCAAACAGGAATTCAAAATGACTGCGGCGAACAAGGCCTTCGTCATCATCACGATCATCGGTCCCTTCCTCCTGTTCGCAGTGTCCGTGCTGCCCGGACTCTTTGCCATGAACGCCGGCATAGCGCCGAACACGCAAGTCGCTCTGATAGGAGGAGACGACGAGCTGTTTCTCCACCTTTCGGAAGCTCTCAAGCCGGCGAATATCCTGCTCACCAAAGGAAAGGACTTAGAAACATTGAGATCGCTGGTTCTACAAGGAGAGCTGCAAGGCATCCTCGAACTCCCCAACTCATACCTCGATGCTTCCTCGTACCGCTATTATTCCAAAACGGGGACGGACATAGCGGTCTCCCAGACATTGGGCGCCATAGTCGGTTCCATAGTCATAACCAAACGCCTCACGCTCGAAGGGATCGATGCAGAGCGGGTCGCCTACCTTTCCAACAAACCGACCATAGAGACGCAGAAGCTAAGCTCTTCGGGTACGAGCGAAAAGCAGGATTTCGGCACCATCATTATGACTGCTATAGGCTTCATCATGATCATATACATGACTGTGCTTCTGTACGGGCAAATGATAGGCCGTTCTGTCGTCATGGAAAAGATTTCGAAGACGGTGGAAATTCTCCTCTCCTCCGTGAAGCCGAAGGAAATGCTGTTCGGGAAAATTCTGGGAAAAGGACTCGCCGGCATCCTTCAATATGCGATCTGGGTGGCGGTCGGCTTGCTTCTCATCGGCATATTGGGCCCTGTGTTTCACGTCCAGGTTCCTTCCATGTTCAGCGTATCGAGCCTGGGATTCCTGGTCGTCTTTTTCATACTCGCATTTTTCCTGTATTCGTCCGCCTATGCGGCACTCGGTTCAGGGGCAGACGACGAGCAACATCTTGGCCAGCTCGCCTGGCCTCTTTTGATATTCCTCATCCTCCCCATGGTCATGATCTCCTCCATAGTGATGAACCCCGGATCCCCCCTTGTGGTATTCATGTCGTACTTCCCCCTCACCTCTCCGCTCGTCATGTTCATTCGGGTCCTCGTGGATACGCCGCCTGCATGGGAAATAGCGCTCTGCATAGGCATACTCGTGATCAGCATAATCGGCATGGTCCTGCTCTCCGCGAAAATATTCAGAACAGGCATCCTCATGACAGGGAAACGGGCCAAGCTGGGGGAAATCTTGAAATGGGCGCGGTATTGAAAGCCGCCGCTCGTCCAGAGCGCTACAAAAGCAACAGCCCCAAACAGGCAGAAGCCAGAATCGCAGCAATGGGGTGAACTTTAAGCCACCGGGAAGCTGCGAATATCAGGATGCCGATCGTAAGTCCTCCTGCATTGATGCCGAATTTTACAGCAAGCTCACCGGTACCGAAGAGGTATGTGCCTAAGGATTCCAGATGGAGAGGTCCGGAAAAAATGGAAAACTCCGCGAAAAACACGACCGCAGCGCCTATAAGCCCTATGGTTGCAGGCCGAATTCCTTTCAGCGCGGCATCTATGATCTGGTTTTGCTGAAAACGCCTCAAAAACAGCGCAACCGTCAGGGTGAGTATGAAAGAAGGCAAAAACACGCCTAACGTGGCTGCTGCTGCGCCTGCGATTCCTCCTACTTTGTACCCTATGTATGTGGCTGCATTGACTGCGAGGGGACCCGGCGTCATCTGGGATACTGCCACGATGTCCGCGAACTCGCGCATGGAAATCCACTTCGTGGCTCCGATTTCGGCCTGGAGAAGAGGGATCATCGCATACCCGCCTCCGAAGCTGAACAAGCCGATCTTGAAAAACGTGGCAAGGAGTATGAGGAGAGTCATCGTTTTTTCGCTTTTCCGATCCCGTATGCTATACAGCCCAAAAGACCGCAGGCTACGATGACGATGATGGCGTGAACATCGAATACCACGAGGGCGATGAACGATAAGATGGCGAGCGCAATTCCCAGCCAGCCTTTGACCGCTGTTCTTGCGAGCCTGTACCCAGTGAGGCAGATTAAGGCAGTGACGCCGGCCTGCACACCTCTGAACGCCTTCTGTACATACTGGTTATCCTGCAGTGTCGCCAGAAATACGGCGATGACCAGTATGATAGTGAAGGAAGGAATGATCATCCCTGCTGCTGCGAGGCATGCCCCTGCCAATCCTCCCACTTTGTAGCCGATATATATGGAAGCATTGATCGCTATAACACCCGGTATGGATTGGACGACTGCGAATACGTCTACGATCTCGTCCTTTGAAACCCATTTCCGCCTTTCCACGAACTCTTTTTCCATGAGTGGCAGCATCGCATAGCCCCCGCCGATAGTAAAAGCTCCGATTTTCATGAAACTTCCAAACATGATCCACAGATTCCGAGTGTTCTGTTTCACCTTTCAATTCCTTAACAAATGATAACAAATGAAAGCATACGCTTTTTCACTTTTTACACCTTGCCATAGGCACGTATACGGAGTATAGTGAAATATAATATCAAATCAAAACCACCCTATAAAGAGGATCACATGTCTACTACAAAAAAAATGGTAACGATCGACGGCAATACCGCTGCGGCCCATGTCGCGCATGCGACAAACGAAGTCATAGCCATTTACCCGATCACTCCTTCCTCCCCCATGGGAGAGCTCTCAGACGAATACTCGGCCGAGGGCAGAAAAAATATCTGGGGCACTGTACCCCATGTCATCGAAATGCAGTCGGAAGCCGGGGCGGCAGGTGCTGTGCATGGCGCTCTCACCACAGGCGCGTTGACAACGACATTCACAGCATCGCAGGGACTCCTGCTCATGATTCCGAACATGTATAAGATCGCTGGCGAAATGACCCCCACTGTGTTTCACATCGCAGCCCGGGCACTCGCAGCGCAGGCTCTTTCCATTTTCGGCGACCACCAGGATGTTATGGCGGCGCGAGCTACCGGCTTCGCGTTCCTCGCTTCCAATTCGGTTCAGGAAGTCATGGATTTCGCCCTCATAGCCCAAGCAGCCACCTTGGAATCGAGGGTCCCCTTCCTGCATTTCTTCGACGGTTTCAGAACATCCCACGAAGTACAGAAGGTCGAAGAGCTTTCCTATGATATCATGCGAAGCATGATCGACGATGAGCTCGTAAAAGCTCATCGTGCCAGGGCTCTGAACCCGGAACATCCCACGATCAAGGGCACGAGCCAGAACCCGGATGTGTATTTCGCGAGCCGCGAAACAGTGAACAAGTTCTACAATGCGACTCCTGCAATCGTTCAGAAGGTGATGGATAAATTCGCAAAGCTCACCGGCAGGCAATATCACCTTTTCGATTATGCTGGAGCGAAGGACGCAGACCGGGTCATAGTGATCATGGGGTCAGGCGCGGAAATCGTGGAAGAAAGCGTAGAGTACCTTCTGGAAAAAGGAGAGAAAGTCGGCGTTCTCAAAGTACGGCTTTTCAGACCTTTCAGCTACGAAGATTTCGTTGCAGCCCTGCCTGTGACTGTAAAAAATATCGCAGTGCTCGACAGAACCAAGGAGCCAGGCGCTCTCGGAGAACCGCTCTACGAAGACGTCCGCACAGCGATAGGCGAAGCAATGGGCGCAAAGAAAGCGAAATTCCTCCAGTATCCGCATATCGTAGGCGGTAGATACGGCCTCGGCTCCAATGAGTTCAATGCGGGTATGGTGAAGGCCGTGTTCGACAACCTCAAGCAGGAACATCCGAAAAATCATTTCACCGTAGGTATTACGGACGATGTCACATTCACGAGCCTCCCCTGGAACAAGTGTTTCAACATAGAAAAAGACGATGTGCACAGAGCAGTGTTCTTCGGCCTCGCTTCGGACGGAACCGTGGGAGCGAACAAGAACTCCATAAAGATCATTGGAAAGGCCACGGATAATTATGCACAGGGGTATTTCGTCTACGATTCGAAAAAGGCAGGAACGGTGACCATGTCCCATCTTCGCTTCGGCAAACGGCCGATCAAAAGCTCCTACCTCATTCAGGACGCCCATTTCGTGGCATGCCATAAATTCAGCTTCTTGAACAAGACGGAAATGCTCAAATACGCACGCAAAGGCGGCACCTTCCTCCTCGCATCCCCCTTCGATAAGGACCACGTGTGGAACGAGTTGCCTGCAGAGGTACAGAAAGAAATCATAGACAAAGAGCTCAAATTCTATGTCATAGACGCCCAGACGATCGCAGAAAAAGCGGGGATGCCCGGTAGAATCAACGTCATCATGCAGACGGCGTTTTTCCACATAGCTGGCATTCTTCCCGAAGACAAGGCGCTGGAGCTCATAAAAGACGCGATCATCGATACCTACGGGAAAAAGGGAAAGGATGTCGTAGAACAGAACATGAAGGCGGTAGAGTCGACCCTCGCCAATCTCCAGAAGGTCGATTATCCGAAAACCGTTTCGAGCACCATCCACATGACTGCTCCTGTCCCTCATTTCGCTCCTCAGTTTGTGAAGGAGGTGATCGGCGAAATGATCGCAGGACACGGCGAAGACATCCCTGTGTCAAAACTCCCTGACGACGGCACTTTCCCCACAGGAACCACGAAATACGAAAAGCGGAATATCGCAGAGTATGTGCCGGTATGGGACCCTGAGGTCTGCATCCAGTGCGGAGACTGCTCCGCAGTATGCCCCCATGCGGTCATCAGAATGAAGATGTACGATCCCACGTATCTCGAGCACGCTCCCAAGGGTTTCAAAAGCGCAGACGCCAAAGGCAAGGAATTCGACGGCATGAAATGTACAGTTCAGGTTTCTCCGGAGGATTGCACCGGATGCGGCGCATGTGTGAATATCTGCCCTGCATACAAGAAAAATGCGGCGGGAGAAAAAACGAACGAAAAGGCGATCAACATGCGACCCCAGCCACCGCTCCGCGTTCAGAAGGCAGCGAATTGGAACTACTTCGTCACCATTCCCAATACGGATCCCAAACTGTTCAAACGGAACACCACGAAAGGGTCGCAGCTCCTTCAGCCCCTCTTCGAATTCTCAGGGGCATGCGCAGGCTGCGGAGAAACTCCTTACATCAAACTCATATCCCAGTTCTTCGGCGACAGGATGGTCATAGCGAATGCAACAGGCTGTACATCGATCTATGGAGGCAACCTCCCCACCACGCCGTACACGAAACGGCCTGACGGTAGGGGCCCTGCGTGGTCGAACTCCCTGTTCGAAGATGCAGCGGAATTCGGTCTCGGCATGCGGCTCACTGCGGATAAGATGAGGGAATTCGCTCTTGAACTCCTCGCCGGCCTCGCATCGCAGCAGTCCAGCGGTATAACGGCGGACCTCGCAGAAAAGATCAAGAACAATCCGCAGATCGAACAGGAAGAGATAGAAACCCAGAGGGCGTATGTGGCTGAGCTCAAGGAGCTCTGCAAAAAGAGCCAGGCACCCGAGGCGAAAAACCTCCTCGAGGCTGCGGACTACCTCATCAAACGCTCGGTGTGGATATTCGGCGGAGACGGATGGGCATATGACATCGGCTACGGAGGGCTCGACCATGTACTCGCAACGGGTAGAAACGTGAACGTGCTCGTACTCGACACTGAACTATACTCCAACACGGGCGGACAGATGTCCAAGTCCACTCCCACGGGGTCCATCGCGAAATTCGCAGCAGGTGGGAAGACGCTCAAGAAAAAAGACTTGGGCATGATGGCCATGAGTTACGGCTACGTCTATGTGGCCAAGGTGGCAATGGGATACAACAGAGTTCAGACCATCAAAGCCATACTCGAGGCGGAGGCATACAACGGTCCTTCCATCATCATAGCGTACGCCCACTGCATCAACCACGGCATAAACATGACCAAGGGTATGGATCAGCAGAAAGCGGCCGTTACGTCGGGCATGTGGCCGCTTTACCGCTACAACCCCGATCTCGCGAAAGAAGGGAAGAATCCGTTCCAGCTCGACTCTAAGGAGCCGACCACGGATATTGCGGATTACATATACAACGAAATCCGTTACCGGGCGGTGAAGCAGGCGAATCCCGCGCTCGCTCAGTCTTTCCTCGAGCAGCTCAGGAAAGATGCTGATGCTCAGTACAAAGCGTACAAGTATCTCGCAGACCGGCCGTTCTGATCCCCGCCTTTTAAGCCGCACGACCCATACCAAGGGCCGCCTGAGAACTTATTCGAGGTCGGCCCTTGTTTTTGCCACACACCCATCGGATTCAACACGAGAGGGAGGAAGCTTTTACCCGTCAAGCTCTCGTATGTTATGCCGGATGCGTTCTTTCTGTGTGCCTGTGTTCGCTGCGGTGACGGCCTTCCAGCGCACGCGCCAGTTTAATGTTACTGTAGCTCAGGGTGCCGATCATGCTTGCAAAAATCGCGTAGAAAGACATCGTTGCATCCACCTGTTGTCGGCTCCACCGCGGAACCCGCTCGAGCGCCGAAAGGTATTCCTTTTCATTAAAACCATACCGCCGTGCTTGCCGACGGAACACTTCATAGTCCGGCGTCTCGTCGTCGAACAGGAACTGCCCCAGAAAGATATTGCCCACATGTTTATCGCCAAGCATGATGGGAGTGGCAATATCCCACATATTATTCCGGCATCGGTACTGTTTGTATGTTCCAGGCGGCACATTGCTACTGAGCTCAAGATCGCTCTCGATGCATAACCTGCAGGACTCGGGGTTCACCCGGTGAAACTTGGTGCAGATATCCTGCCAACCGGTTCCCACCAATACCTTACCGTGAAGGTCGATAATACCTATACCGATGTTGGTCAAGCGGTAGAATTCGTCCATCAGCGCCTGTACCGTTTCCGTGTCGATAATATCGGAAAGTTCCAGAGCATCGATATCCTCTTCAGGGGAAAGGAGGGCATCGAGCTTTCGTCTGACCCGCTTTTCGCTTTCGCGCAAGGCCTCCTCTGCCCGTTTTCGATCCGATATGTCCCTGCCGCATCCTAAGATGTTGGCGGGCCGTCCGTTTCGGTCGAGGATCAACGTGAAGGCTATATCACTCCAGAATTTTGAACCATCCTTCCTGAAGAACTCCAGTTCTATCGAATAATTGAGGCGAGGATTGGGATTATTCAGATTTTCGGGCGAGAGTGCTTCGGCAAGAAGTTTCATCGCCCGTTGGTACGAATCGGGCGTGACATGGCGTTCGAGCGGCATATCGTTGATTTCTTCTAAGGTATACCCGCGTACGCGAAGCGTAGATGGGCTTATATACACCGTCTTAAGATTCATATCCATGAGCCACACGGTATCGCTCATGTTATCCGCGAGAAGACGATACTGCGTTTCGCGTTCCTTAAGCGCTTTTTCCGAGCGCGCGAGTTCTTCGTTCGCCTTCTCGAGTTCTTCATTGACGGTCTGAAACTCTTCGTTGGCAGCTTCTATCTCCATGTTTTTTTCGCGGATGCTTTTGTAGGCTTCATGGAGCTTGAATGCCATCCGAATCGAAGCTGCGAACACCGTGACTCCGGTGTTCTTGACCACATATCCGTAGGAAGTAATCTTTTCCGTTTTATCGACGACTTCTTTTTCCGTATGCGAGGACAGGAACAGGATCGGTACATCCTGTTCCTTCAGAATTTCCAGCGCAGCTTCGGTCCCGTCCATGCCCTGTCCCAGATCGATATCCATGAGTATCAGATCGATCTTGCCGATGTTCGCTCTCGCCTTTTCGATAGCTTCAGGGCCATTGAACGCTTGGAGGACAGTGTATCCTTCTTTTTTGAGGTCGTTTGTTTCCATCATGGCTATGATGGCTTCATCCTCCACAAGAAGGATGGTCTTCATCCCACACGCTCCTGTTTATCGCAAGATCCAATGCCCTTTTTCACACAAGCGGAACGCACCGAAGCATCTTCCTCCATTATCGAATGAATCGACAATCTTCGCAACCCTCCGCGTGCTCCGTTGCTCCGCGGTGAGCCAGCCAGGCAGCGCAAAAAAAAGCCCGGCACAAGCCGGGCTAGGAATAACACGAGCAAGACTTTTACAGGTTGTTCGCACCGTTAAATATATTCGCGAGAAGCGGTGTCGTGGTCCTCTGCCAATCTCCGAGTTTCTTGTCGTCCGTAGCTGCTGTTGTCGCACCGAGGTCCGTCAGACCGGGGAACGTATGGATCTGGAACGCATGGTTTGCCTTTGTATATGCAGGGGACAACACCAGGCGGATCGTCGTCTTGTTGACGAGGTAGCCGGATTCCCACGGTATGTATTTCTGCGCCGCTGTGTCGAAAATTTTGATGTTCGCTGCAGTGATGGTCGTAGCATCCACGCCTTCTACTCCGAGGCCGCCGGTATATGCGAAATCCACATAGCCGTTCTTGTTATTGGCATCGAATGCCGCAGTGGCGGTAGCGGCGACTGCTGTGTTGTACTTCGTGTCCACGCCGACATTATCGTTTCCGAGATCTATAAAGGTTTTGGACTGATCGTTCGTGTACCTGTGCTCCACGCCGTTCGTAGTCGCATTCTCTTTCAGCGTGTACGGATTGTTAAGCACCGCCCTGTATACCTCTTCGTTTGCAGCAGCTGTGCTTGTGGTCATCGTGTATACTGCGGTTGCAGTATTGAACGATCCGGTGTACGCAACAGGTGTCCACCCCGTTCCGGTGAATTTCTCGAGAGCAATTACGGATTTCAGGTTCGACTCTGTCAGTTTTGTCGTCGAGAATGTAAGGGTAGCAGTGGTCCCACCTACTGTGAGGCTCGTACTGCCGACTATAGTAACAGTCGCCTGCGGATTTCTCACCGCGCCTGCTGCTGCGGTTCCGCCTGCGACAGCAATGGTACCCGCGTAATCGTCTTCAATGGCTTCGCCCATGAGCTTGTCGCCATCTCTGTTCAGTTTCTTGGTTCCGCCCGCTGCTGTGAGCGCAGAAGCGTCGATATACACTTCTATGGGGTTGGAAGCAGTGGTGAGGTCGAGCGAATACACGACATCGCACCCTGTTCCGTATGCCTGAACCGTTCCGCTTGCGGAAATCGCCGCATTCCGGTCGTATGCGCCGTCAGCAGCAGCAGCCGCTTTCAGCGTATAGAACTTGATGGCTCCGACTGTAGCAGCATCCACGACCGCGTCGAAACTGATGCGGATTTCCTGTTTGGCTGCCGCAGTTGCACCTGCTGTAACTGCGGTTACGCTGAGTGCTGTACCACCGTTTGCCACATCGTTTTCTTTCGTCTGAACCTCTGTCTTTGTAGTGGCGGCTATATCCGTCGCTGTAAAGGGGTTGATCTGGCAGGACGTGAGGGCGATAGCCACCACGACCAGTATGGTCAAAGGAAACATTACAATACGTTTCATTTATCTCTCCTTTAAAGGGTTACCCTTTCATTTCATCTTCATGACAAGCTGCAGTTTGAGCTGCGACACATCCACATAGTTTGCTCCCCCTGCTCCCGGCGACAAGAACAGCATATCGAGGGATACGTCTTCCGTCAGGAACCAGGTCGCTCCCATGGATACACCGAGCGTGGTGTTGGAAAGCTGGAAGGACTGGGTGAGCGTTTCGGTCCTCTGTGCTGCGATGGTGGAAGCATAGGTCTTCGTCACGGTTCCGTCTCCGAAGGTCTGGGTCGACTCGTCGGTGGTTATGCCGGGCTGTGTGACGGTCTTCGTGCTCGTCGCGAGCTTTTCGAGCGTTACGCTCGCCGCGGCGTTGAGCCTCAAAACCTTGGGGATGAGGAAATATTCAAACCCTGCCGTCACATACGGCGAGAGATCGAATGTATCGGTGACCGTCTTGTCTCCGCTATACGTCTTGGTCTCCACCTTCGTATAATCAGAGGCGGGTACCGCAACAGCGGGATCCTGTTTATACACAGTGGTCTGGATAGCTTTTCCGCTCACTGTTGTCGTGGTGTTGGAAAGGGTCACTACCGGTACTACGGACAGGGCCATGGTGAGCACTTCGTTCACCGGCGATATAGCGACGAACAACGGAGTGAACTTGTTCGTCATGGAAGAGGTTTCTGTGATCCCATACGCCAGGGTGTTCTTCGCCGTGGAAGATCCGCCCTGATACGAATAATCTTTCTCCGCATAGCTCCATGCGGAACCTGCCACTGTCTGCTTTGCTCCTGCCAAATCGGTATAAGATGCGCTGTAAATGGGCAGGGTCAGGTTGTAGATGAGGCCACCCACGAGTATGAGCTTGTCCACAGGTGCCACGAGCACGACGCTCGGAGCAACGCCGAGTTCGAACAGACTGTTCGATACGGTGACCGCGGACTGGTTGTAGTTCAGCACTTCGGTGATGTTTTCATACGTCGGGTTGCCGGAGCCGATGGCCTTGGTATACGTGGTTTTCATGGCCTCGTCCGCCGAAGAATCGATCTTTATCGTAGCGCCGAGAGAGGGTTTCAAGGTCACGCCGCCCAAATTGAGCGTTGCACCGACAGTAAGGCCCGGTGTCACATAATTTGTCGTGGTCTTCTTGCCCTGGGAATAATTGGTCGCTGTTTCGGAAATCGCTGTTCCTGCGCTGTTCTTCACGACAGTCACCGTATCATTCGTAACCGCATTGGAAACCGATGCTGTGTTGAAGGTGGTGGTACCAGCGGAAAATCCCGCATAGAGAGGATTGAGCCTTCCGCTCACGACTTCCGCTTTCTGAGCTACGGACAGACCGAACCCGATGGTTCCTATGCCGAAGAGCGCCTTCACCGTGTTATTCGACGAATCGGTGAATTGGTCATTGATCGTAGTCGTCGTCTCTGTCGACACGATAGTGTTGTTGGCATCCAGTCCGTACGTAGTGGCCACGCTCGTTACACCGAACGCGTTTGAACCACCAGCACTACCGACTTTTCCGAAGAGGTTGCCGCCATAATATATGCCGAGGAATATGTCGCCGAACCTTCCACCGTATGCGAGACTCAGATCCGTGGTGTTCGCGGATGCAAAGAAAAAGCTCGACCCGACTCCGCTGAAATTCGTGACACTGAATGCATTGTCAACCGTTTCGGTGAACAATGTTCCTGTGGCTGCATTTGTGTTGGACTGCTGGGCAGCCACGCTGAACGAGATCGCCAGCATGAGCGCCAGTAGACATACGATAATACGTTTGCTCATAATTACTCCTTCTTCCTTATACGTATTTATATTGTGTCTCCCCAGACCGTTGTTTCGGGAAGAGCCCAATATACACGAGAAAAACTCCACGCGTATAATTATAGTACTTACGCACAAGGAATTCAATAAAATTTTTCGTTTCACTCGAGAATCGGAAGCCTGCAAAATAATATGCTATATATTTACTCAACAATAATAGGAAAATATTATCTACATTTACTCCAATAGGTCTATCGTGCACTGCGAAAAAAGGAGCAGACGCTCCGTCACCCGATCAGCTCCGCCTTGAACGCTTTGGTGTACCGCTGGCAGTGCCTGTCCCGGCCAAGCACGAGCTCCGTAGCGAGGAGGGTTTCGCGGAGCCTGCGGTCGAGCGGATCGAGTATGGCGCAATCGAGCCCGGCGAACAGGGCGAGGGATAAAAACGCCTGATTGACGAGCGTCCGCGCAGGAAGCCCGAAAGAAATGTTACTCAGCCCGCAGGTGAAATGCACTTCGGGGAATTCCTGATGGGTCTTTCTGATGGTCCTCAATGCTATGAGTCCGTTCGCCTGATTCGTGGATGCAGCCATAACGAGCGGATCGATATACACGGCACTGTCCGCTATGCCCGATTTCCTCGTTATTTCCATGAGTCGCCGGATGACCGAAAGCCTCCCTTCCTCATCCTTCGGAATTCCGTTTTCATCCATAGCGAGGGCGATGACCGTACATGGACGGCTCGAGCACAGAGGAAGTATTCCTGCAAGCCGCTTCGCTTCCAGGCTGATGGAGTTGATCATGGGCATCAGCACTGTTTCGGTCAGCGCGCGTTCCAAGGCGCGGGAATTCGCGCTATCGAGACATAACGGGATATCGGTGACCGCCGACTGCACCGTTCTCACAAGCCAGAGCAGGTCCTCCTCCTCTCTGTCCGGCCCCGTGCCTGCATTCACATCCAACCAATCCACGCCTGCCTCCGCTTGCTTCTGCGCCAGCTGTATGATGAAGGATTCGTTCCGTTCCATGATCGCTGTGCGGACACTTTTCAATGTTCCGTTTATTTTCTCGCCGATAATCTTCATCATTTTCCTCCTGTCATGCGTGGCTATCCCTGAACCTGCATCTGTCTTTCATGGTGCAAAAATCACAGTTCGACTCGGTTTCGCTGCCGAGCTCTCGGGGGCCGGCACCGATGAGAAAACTCAAGGACTTGAACGGCACAAGCATTCCCGATTCGGACAAACCTATTCCGCTCGCTTCCGCTTCTCCTCGCAGGCATTCGAAAATGGTTTTCTGATCCGAAACCGACCAGACCGATTCGCCAGGGCTCAGCATCGAACTGGTCCGTAAGCCATACTGCTGTGCGAATTCTTCCCGTATGTTCGCTGCAAACTGTTTGCGCACTTCGCCCACCGCCCATGAGGCGAGTTCATCGATGAGTAACCCTTTCAAGGTTTCTCCTGCTTTCATATATTCTCTGGCACGGCCTTCCGCAGCCTTGCCGACCGTACCTATCCCCAGGACGACTTCGGTAGCTCCTGCGACGACCTTGACCACCGGTCCTCCGCCGAGCCTGACCCCGTTCGATAGGATGAGCGTATCGTGCTCAAACCCTTGCACACCGAACCGTTCCCACACTACGACCGGTCGAATCAGCCTGAACAGTTCCTGTTCCGCTTCTTTCAGGACTGTCCGATTTTTTTCCTGCTTGAGGAGCCTCTGAAAATTCGAGGAAAGTTTCCGCTCATCCGGAACGATCCGGAACTCCTGTACGATCAATGCCCGCTCCTTAGGTTCGGTGTCTGATCAGCATACTATCCCCCATCTTTCCCCCTGGGAAAATAATAAAAGACGCTCTCATGATCATGAGGGATTCGCTTAAGAAAACCGTGGAGGTCCTTCCAACCTCCACGGAACACAGCTATCGTGCGCAGGGGTGCATCATGAGGCGATGCTTCCGGTATGCGCACGGATACGGATAAAGAGGAGTACGCCTGTAGAGGATCTCACACCTTCACCCCGTAGACGGATTTCGCGTAATTCACACCGGCGGCTGCGTCTTCCGCGAAGAAATCGCAACCCGTTTCCTTCGCCACAACGTCCGTCACCGGCGCACCGCCGACCATTATCTTCACCTGATCCCGAAGCCCTGCTTCCTGTATCGCTTTGACAGTGTGGGATGTCGCAGGAAAAGCGGAGGTGAGGAAAACGCTCATACCTACGACTTTTGCATCCTTGTTGTTTCGTATGCTTTCGACGAATTTTTCCGCAGGCACATCGACGCCCAGATCGATGACCTTGAATCCGTTTCCTTCCAACGCTATGATGACCACATCCTTTCCCAAATCGTGGATATCGCCTTTCACGGTGCCGATGATCGCTTTTCCGAGATACTCGATGTTATTGCCGCCAGCATCGAGAAGCGGTTGTATTTTGGTTATGACGTTGCGCATAATTTCGCCAGCGAACATCATGTCTGCCACAAAGGCTTCTTCCCTTTTGTACATATCGCCGATGATCGCCATGCCGTCTTGGCATGCTTTCAGAATGTCTTTGCCAGAAGCGCCGCTTCGGATCGCATCGTCAACGGCTTCGTAGACCTTGTCTTCTTCCAGCTCCGTCAAAAGCTTTGTAATCTTTTTGCTGTTCATGTCTGTATTTCCTCCCGTTCCTTATGCGCCTATTACGACAAACCACATATATATGTACGCGAGGGTATCGATCTCCTCCCACCATTTCTTCACAATCGCCTCATCGCCTTTTATCACAGGATAGTCCTTCTTTTTCTCTTCCCATGGTACGCATGTTCCCGGTATCGATTTTTTCTTGTCCATATCAGTATCCTCCGTTATTTTTATTTATAGAACCCCGTATTCACCGCAGGCATCCGCCATTGCTTTAAAATTCTCGATCTTCACATCGTGCTGCATGATGGCTTCAGCATCGAGTATGAAACCGCCGTCCTTTCCGAAATCCTGAATGACCTGTTTTACGCGTTTGCGTACATCTTCGGGTGTTCCGAATGCCAGCAGATCGTTAGGCACGCCACCGGAAATGGCGAATCTATCCCCGAGCACTTTTTTCACCTCATAGATGTCGTCCTTGTCGCAGTGGAAAATGATGCTTTTTTCCGGCAGCTCTCTGAAATACTTCAAATTCTTTTCCCATTTGCCTTCCGCATAATAAATAGTTTGAAGACCTGCGGCAAATATCTGTTCCGTCACCATTTTGAGAGACGGCCAATAGAATTTTTCGAAGGTTTCTTTCGAAAAAAAGCCGGTGGCTCCTCTGTGCATCCAGTGGCTCACCGGCACTTTTTTTGCAGGATCTGCTGTTGCAATGGCATTCCATGCCATATGCGGTGCAACAGCCTCTGTTGCTTTCAGGACTTTTTCGGGCTGCCTTCGCATGTCGTACGCTATGCCTCTGAAACCGCGGAATTTATCCGCGAGAATATCGAACGGAGCCTTGAGGGCGCCTGCAAGGCAAGAAACAACACCGATTTCTTCTCTGAACCGCTGGCCTTGAACTCCCAGCTTGTTGAAATAGGTCATCATGCTGATGCCGCCTTTGAGCCAGGAGAGGTTATTCATTGTCGTGTTCGGTGCGCCGGGTTTGACAAAATACTTCGAAATACGCGGCATCCATACATTCATGACGAATTCGTTCGGATCCTCGATGAACCGGTCGTATTCGTCTGCCTTCATAAAGGCTTCTTCTTCCGTGCGGGGTTCATGATACTGGAACGATTCATTCGGTTCGAGTTCGATACCAGGAACCTTATAATACTTGGTTCCGTACGACTCCGTCATGCCTGTCCACACATACACCATATTCGTGACAGTGGCATCAATTCCTTTGACGGTTTTGCACATCGTTATGACCGCTTCCAATGCCTTGTCGACATCGTGAGTCACTTCCTGTGCATTATACCCGGCTATTTTACCCGCCAGTTCCGCAGCGAATGGCCTGAACGGGACTTTATACGGTTTTTCCATATGATTGGCTTTGTAATACCAGTCAAGCCGCTTTTGATACAACTCCTCGATAGCTTTGTCCATAACTCACCCTCCTGTTTTCATGAAAAGATCGCCCATACTATTTAAAACCGTTTTAAAAAGTAAGTTGGTATCAGTGTATAACGGGTTATTCCAGTTGTCAACAAAAAACTACACTACTTTTTGCTAGACAACACGCGGATTATTGCATGCCGAACCGGAACTCAGCACTGCTGAATACAGCGTGCCGACACATGCAGTATGCATCATAGGTACGAGAAGTACAAAGGTAGCGGAAAATCATACAGCGAACATCATCGGACTACTGTCCGTTAGCGTGAGATGTGTCGATTTTCCGCTACCTTTGGTTTGACTTCCGATATCCCTGTACCTACAGTATCTCCGGTACCTGCGGTACTTCGTGTGTGCATGCGTACCCAATTTAGAATTACTGGAAAAAAATGTTTTTTCTTGCTTTATTCGGATACCTGTCATATAATGGGAAGTTGTTAAAAGGGGTTTAAAAACTTCTGTTATACTAAAAGGAGGGTGCCATGGCCCAAAAAGAGAAAAAACAAGAAAATCACAAGGAAATGTCGAGGCGCGAGTTTCTCGGCAAGTCCTTGAAGGCCGGTGCAGGTATCGCCGTTGCTGCTGTTGCCACAGGATTCATCGGCTCCGCCGGCAGTTCATTCTTAGCGCATGCAGGCGGACAGAAAGAGGCTGCCTACAAACCGAAAGCGGGACTGAAGCAGGGCATGATAGGCGGGCCTACCGGATTTTCGGGGGCGGAACGGTATCAGTACGGTCCGGACGAAGCTGCCGGCCGGGCGATCGAAGGTTTGCGCAAACTCAAAGCCGAAGGTAAAGCCCCAAACAAAATTGTCGTCATGCTGCCTCCGGGGGCTGTCGGCCATTGGGAAAAACCGTTTCCGGAAGGAGCAAAATCCGTAAAAGAAGTATTCAAAGAAGAGACCGGTATTGAAATCGTGCCGGTGGATGTGGTTGAAACCGAGCAAATGACAAAAATCATCCAGGATTATCAGACCGGAGCGAGGAGCTACGATGTGTACTCCTACTGGTCCTCGGACCTCGCGGATGTGGCAGCGAGCGGTGCTTTGCTACAGCTCGATGAGTTCGTCGAAAAATACAAACCCGACTGGGTGGATCCTCAATCTGGTTTTGTGGGTGGGGACGTGACGCTCACCTCCGCATGCAAAGTGTACGGTAAAATCTACAACGTGCTCATGGACGGTGATTATCAGATTTGGGTCTACAGGAAGGACCTCTTCGAGGATCCGAAGGAGCAGAAAGACTTCAAAGCGAAATACGGATGGGATCTCCAGTGGCCCGAGACATGGGAACAGCTCGATCAGATTTCCGAATTCTTCACACGACCGGATAAAGGGCTGCTCGGATGCACGGACCTCAGAAACCAGTATTGGGGGTTCACCAACTGGTATCAGCGCTATACATCCTCAGCGAACCCGAACCAGTTCTACTTCGATGAAAACACGGGAAGGCCCCTCATAGACGGAGAAGCGGGAATCAGAGCCACACGCGAATACGTCAATTCGATGAAGTGGCACCACAAGGACGGAATGTCGTGGGGATGGCCCGAACAGTATGCGAATATGGCGGCAGGCGGAGCAGCTATCACCTGTGCATTCCCCAATATGCCCAAATTCCTCGATTCCGCCGGCAATCCTGACAGCAAAATCGTGGGCAAAATCCGCACCGGCATATCCCCCGGAAGAATCGTAGGCGGGAAACTGATACGGAGATCCGTATGGTGGCCGAGCATCGGACACGGCGTTGCGGCCAACACAAAATATCCGGAAGCCGTGTACCTGTTCCTCCAATGGGCTTCATGCGGAAAGATATACGGATGGATGACGGGGAATCCGGCAGGATATTACGATCCCGTACACATCTCCGATTTCACGGACCCTGTTGTGGTATCGAGTTATCACGATTACCATATTCCGGTCTATGTGGAAAGTATCAAACGTTCCGCTTCGCCGATAAATATTCCCGGGGTGGTGGAATACGTATCCGCTCTGGACACGAACCTGCAGGAAGCTTTGACAGGCAGAAAGACCCCGGAGCAGGC
>CAZWAS010000019.1:0-3423 GCA_964631915.1 uncultured Spirochaetales bacterium
AGATGAAAACATACTCACGAAGATTTTTGATCCGTTTTTCACGACCAAGGAAAAAGGGAAAGGAACCGGGCTCGGTCTTTCTACAGTGTACGGTATCGTGCAACAGAGCAACGGATACATCGAAGTAGAAAGCAGACAAAGAGTGGAAACCTGTTTTTCGATTTATCTTCCTCAGGTGAAGCGGGAAGAGAAATCGGAATCACACCAGGAAGACAAGCACCCTGCGAGCTTGCCGGAACAGAGACTATCCTTGTTGTGGAAGACGAAGAGATTGTACGCACTCTTATCAGCAAAATTCTCAAGAAACAGGGCTATCAGCTCATCGAAGTGCAGAACGCAGGAGAGGCTCTGCTCGTGTGCGAAGAGTTCAAAAATACGATACATCTCCTCATTTCCGATATCGTTATGCCTCACATGAACGGGATTGTGCTCGCAGAGCGGCTGAAAAAAGAAAAACCGAACATGAAAGTGCTCCTTATCTCTGGATACTCAGACGAAATCATTTCCTCCAGAGGGAAAATAAGACCTGATTTTTCTCTGCTCCAGAAACCGTTCGAGCCCGAAGCGCTGAGCAAGAAAGTGAGGGAAATCCTCGACCAGTGATTCCTTGATAAAAAACTCTTCTTGCGGTATAGTAGGCCGCTATGCAAATTCGACACAAAAATATCCGCAATTTCTGTATCATAGCTCATATAGATCACGGGAAATCGACGCTTGCGGACAGATTTATCCAGAGAGCGCATATCATATCCGACCGGGATTTCAAGAATCAGATTCTCGATACCATGGATATCGAGAGGGAACGCGGCATCACGATCAAATCGCAGGCAGTCACGATTCCTTACCGAAGTGCCGATGGTGTGGAGTATTCGCTCAATCTCGTAGATACGCCGGGGCACGTCGATTTCTCCTATGAAGTATCGCGAGCCATATCCGCATGCGAGGGAGCCCTGCTTCTGATAGATGCTACCCAAGGAGTGGAGGCTCAGACCCTCTCGAACATGTATATGGCGCTCGAACACGATCTAGAAATAGTGCCTGTTATCAACAAAATCGATCTTCCGGCGGCGGATGTGGATGGCGTCAAACACCAGATCGACCACGATCTGGGGCTCGATGCGCAGGGCGCAGTGCTCGTTTCCGCCAAGCTCGGAACGGGAATCGATGATCTCCTCGAAGCGATTGTGAAGCGCATCCCCCCTCCAAAGGGAAGTGATGACGATCCTCTCCAGGCTCTGATCTTCGACTCCCATTACGACCCGTACCGGGGAGTCATTGTGCACGTGCGGGTGATGAATGGCGAAATACGGCCGGGGTCGAATGTGCGATTCATGTATAACAACTCCGTCTACAAGGTCGAGGAGACCGGAATTTTCCGCATCGAGTTGAGCAAAACCGATAGGCTCGCTTCAGGCGATGTGGGGTATATCATAGCGGGGATCAAAACGATTTCCGATATCAGAGTAGGGGATACAGTGACGGACGACGAGCGCCCCTGTGCTGTGCCGCTTCCCGGTTTCCGGGAAGTGAAACCTGTCGTGTTCTCTTCTATTTATCCCGTGGATGCGAACGATTACGAAGAGCTCAGGGTATCGCTCGAAAAACTGAAGTTGAACGACGCATCCCTCATCTACGAGAAGGATGCGTCCGCAGCTCTGGGGTTCGGCTTCAGGTGTGGGTTCCTCGGGCTGTTGCATCTTGAAGTGGTACAGGAACGGCTCGAACGGGAATTCGATCTTTCCATAGTGCTCACATCCCCCTCTGTTCGGTATCGCATAACGCTCAACGACGGAACCGTCCGGTACATCGATAATCCATTGGAATTCCCTGGTTCCGGTTCCATTCAACTTTCAGAAGAGCCGTACATAAAGGCGACTATTATAACCCCGAGCGAATACCTGGGCAGCATTATGACGCTCTGTACCGGCAAGCGGGGCATTCAATTGAGCCTGACGTATCTGGACGAGAAGAGAATAGAAGTGGTATACGAAATGCCGCTGGCTGAAGTGCTCTTCGATTTTTACGATAAGCTGAAATCCTTGAGCAGAGGATATGCTTCTTTCGACTACGAATTGTCCGAATACAAGACGACCGATCTGGTCAAACTCGATATCCTGCTGAACGGGAAAAGCGTGGATGCTCTTTCGCAGCTCGTCTTCAGGGGAAATGCATATGAGCGTGCGCGCTCCGTGTGCAGAAGACTCAGCCAAGAAATACCGCGACATCAGTTCAAGATTCCCATTCAGGGGGCAATCGGAAGCCAAATAATAGCGCGGGAAACCATACAAGCAGTTCGAAAGGACGTCACCGCGAAATGCTACGGGGGAGATATATCGAGGAAACGGAAACTACTCGAAAAGCAGAAGGAAGGAAAAAAACGCATGAAAATGGTGGGAAATGTGGAACTGCCTCAGAGCGCCTTTCTTTCCGTGCTCAAAACTGACGAGGATTGAGCCGATATAGAGCCTTTTCTATTCGTTCGGAGAAATAGCGTGCGGATATCATGCAACGGGAGAGGAACTGCTTGTCAGAATATGTGGATCGGTGCGCATCCGGAAAGAAGAAATGCAGGTAGTCGAGCTCTGAGAGCATGTGGTCGAGTTCTTCTGCGGGGAAGAAGGTTTCCGGTTCCGAAAGCGCTTGTTTACACAGTTCGAGAAACGAAAGTAGCTTCTTGTGTTCGTTTTGCAGGAACTCTGTGATGGCAGCGGCGCACGCAGTGTAGGGGGCTGCCTGCCGATCAGGGAACAAAGGCGACTGCTGCGCTAAAACGGCTCTCACTTCATCCGCTGAAGAGAGCGAAGGCAGGCCGAGATCGATGCCTGTGTTTCTCAGATCGTATACCCTTCCAGAACCGCCGACCAGGTTTTTCAGCTCTTGCGCATAGGAATGCAGTACCATATCCGAATATCGTTCATTTCCGCATTTGTCCGAAACAGCCAGAAGAGAACGGTTTGCACTTGCGGAAATAAGGGAAGAGCTGTGCAAGCGGTCCTGCCGGGCGAGATGGACGCTTATGGAAGGGGCTTCTTTTGCGTGCGGTTTGCCGTATTCGAAGGAAAAATCCAAGCCTGTCAGAAACACAGGTCCCGAGGAAATGCGGAGGCCGATGTACGTTGCCGCCACACCCACGGAACCAAGAGGGGGAATGGTGAGCGGGAGTAACCCCTGTTCTTGCATCCGAACGAAAATGCTGAGCCGAGCGAATTCAGAAGAGAAAAAGAATAATCTGTTTTTGAAATATTTCAAAATTCCCGGATATGAGCAGAGATCGCACACAAGAGCGAAGGATGCTCCGGTGCTTCCTATGAAATCCCGCGCATTGTAGAATTGCGATTCCAGCGCAACAACTGCATCTGGTACGAGATCGGCTTTTGTCAGAACAGGAAGCGCGGTATCCACGCAGATCAAAAAAACTTCTCT
>CAZWAS010000019.1:3433-7534 GCA_964631915.1 uncultured Spirochaetales bacterium
CGGATGTCGTGCAAAAGCTTTAAGGAATTTTCGACCGAAGACCCGGCTCCGACTATGAATACGGGTTTTTCCGTGTTCAAAAGTCGTACATCATTTGCATCTGCCAAGGATACGAGATTGGAAAAAATATTTTTCATCCACACTCTGCCCATGTGCATGAGCGTCATTCTATTCTGCCAAAACGTCCGGATAGCCTTTTCCAAGGCATCGAACATGTTCCTGTATATCGGAGCAAAGCACGAATATCCGCCTGAGAGCGTCACCATACGGCAGCGCCTGAATTTCCCTGTACCCAATTTTTCAAGTACAGCAAGAACTTGCGATACCTTGTCCGTGCGGATATAGGTTATTCTGGGATCGCGAAGCAGGGCTCGATTTGCGTGATCCAACGATAAAGCCATCAAGTGCTGATCCGCTTCGACACAGAGTATATGGCTCGTTTGCGGAAGTCCATTTAGGAGTATATCGATGCCGTAGAACAAAAGCGGCGAAGGAACGAAAAGAAGGGTTGCGGAATCGCAGGCACTTTGTGCCGCACGTTTCTCTGCGCTTCCTTTTGGATCGGCTGGCGGGTAGAGATATCGCTCTTTGAACCGAATGCTCATCCCTCTCCCTGTATCGACGAGAGAGGGTATGACTTCGTTCATATCACTGTTTCAGAAAGGTTTCCGCGAAAACCTTGTCGAAGTTGTCTTTGAAGGACGGAGAATCCAGCACGACGCGTTGGAATTCTGCATCGAGCAGAGACTGCACGATGTACGGGAAATAGGATTCGAGCATCTGCACGGAGTTGTCATCCGCCTTCCGCTCTGCTCCGAGCTGAAGCACGATGACATAGTCGCCGGAAATGATCGGCTGCGATACTTCGTCTTTTTTCAATTTGAACGCCTGGAGGAAAAACGCTTCTTCGTACGCGGCCCTTGCCAAAGCCTGTGCATTCGTCTGGCTTTTTACGGGTTTAAAGAAGTTGATGTTTGCGTAATTGATGGGGAAATATTCCGTAGTGCTCACCGGGGTGTTGAATTCCGTGCATGCGAGTACGAATCCTGCGGTCAGCGCTTTTTCTCTGAACTGCTTCGCTTTGTTCAGGAGAAAATCTTCGATTCGCCCGCGTTCGTACCGTTTCATGTAGGTGCGTATCAGTTCTACGGTTTCCTTATTCGAAAAATCGGGAAGGCTCGGATTTTCGTCGCACCGGTATATGACCCAACCGAAATCGGTCTTATACACATCGCTTATATCGTCTTTCTTCAATTCGAACAACGCATCCAGATTGCCTTTGTCTGTGAAGTCGGTTTGGAGGTCATAGTAGTATCTGAACCCCATATCCCCGCCTTTGTCCGCGAAGGCGTCTTTTGAATGTGTTTTCGCAAGATCTTCGAAACTGGCAGTTTTGCCCCGCAGTTGTTGAAGGATGTTTTTCGCATCTGATTCGCTCGATTTCACGGTGATCCTGCTCAATTTTACTTTCCTGAAAAGCTTTTCCTGCTCTTTCCCGTATGCCCTTACCTGGTCCTCGGGATAGTCGTCGAACGCGAAACTTGCGAACGCGAAACTCCGTTCTGATCTGCTCATCTCAGTGACAAATGCCTTTTCTTTTGAACTTTGTTGCTGACCGTAGAACACATCTTCGGTGAACTGCTGCTGGAGAAGGCTTTCACGCACTCGTTTCCTGAGTTGGTATTTTTCGGAATTCGACATGCTGTTGTACTTTGCGGGGCTGAATTGTCCGTTTTCAAGAAATGCCGGATATTGGGCGAGCTCCCTATCGACTCTGTCATCCGTGATGAGCACACCACTCTTTTCGGCCATGGAAAGAATAGCGGTGTGTATGACAGTTCTGTCGTATGCCCCTTTCCATATCCTGTAGGCCTGAAACTGAAAATTCTCGTTTTCGCCCGAGCTTCTCAGCTGCTCGTTCAGTTGAGCCACTTGCTGAGAAAAATAGTTGCCTTGCGAATATGCGATCGGTTTACCTTCGTATTTTCCGAATTCGAGCTGGCCCACATTCCCTTGGTTTCTCGCAACAGGAAGGCCGATAAAGGTGACGGTGATTACTACGAGTATTATGACGCTGAATACATAGAAAATAGGGCGGTTGATTTTATTTTTTTCGGCATCTGTTTTTTTTGCAATTGGAGCCTTCTGCTCCGGATTCGATCGGTCTTTGAGAGGCATGTTTGTTCCCTTTATAGTGTAAGAAGTACTGTTTTTATGCGCATACGTATCGATCTAAGTCTTAAAACCATACCATGTATGCAATATCCATGTCAATGAAAGACATTCCGGCGGTTTGTAGCCCTATTGACACAATCGAGAGATTTCTGTATATGTATTGTAGTCAAGGGGGCGTGGCGAAGCTGGTTATCGCGCCGGCCTGTCAAGCCGGAGACCGCGGGTTCAAGCCCCGTCGCTCCCGAGATTGCCCCAGACGTTGGGGCATTTTTTTTCAAAAGGTAGGCTGCTACGGTTTTTCGGCAGCATGTCTACCATTGCGGGCTGTAGCGTAGGGGCTAGCGCGCTTGGTTCGGGACCAAGAGGTCGGCGGTTCAAATCCGCCCAGCCCGATTGTAAGTCTTTATAAGTAAAAAGTTGGGATCACAAAGCCACTGCATCGCTTAAACGAGCACAAACGTACTCACGATTCAAAGTCATACGGTCTGTTTTGCCAGGAAGCCGAGAACGATCGAGTTGAACTCCTCTGCCTTTTCCCAACACGACGCATGACCTGCACCCGGCAGTATATGGAACTCGCTGTGCATGATATGGCGGTGGAGAATTTCCGAGTATGCTCGTCCTTTCAGTTTGTCCTCTTCTCCGACCAGGATGCACGTCGGTACGTTGATTTCCTTAAGCCGATGCGTTATGTCCACTTGCAGAAACGCGTCACATAAACGCGCGACTGCCGCCATATCCAAATGCCGGTACCGTTCGCGTGAATCGGCGATCATTTGCGGGTGCTGAGCGATGAACCGTGCCGAAAAATTCCAGGGTACGGTTGCTTCATGCAGTCCCGCTGCGTCGCCGCCCAGCGCCGATCTCCGCCATCCTTCAACCACCAGACGCAATTCCGGTCCGACTTCGCTCACTGTATCCGCCAATACGAGGCTCCATACCCGACCGGGATAACCCGCGGCGAATGTCTGTGCGATCTCGCCTCCATAGGAGATGCCCAAAATGTGCGCCCTTTGTATTCCGAGTTCCGACATCAATCCATCGATGTCTCTTGCATGTTCTTCCATTGAATAGGGATGTGCCGGATGATCCGATTGCCCCTGACCCCTGCAGTCGTACTGAATGACGCGATAATATTTCGAAAGCGTTTTTGTCTGGAACGCCCAAGAGTTTGCAGCATTCATGAGAATGCCATTGTTGAGAATGAGCGGCGGCGCATTTTCGGAGCCGTGGGATTCGTAGTAGAGTCGGACCCCATTCGTGTGTATCGTGGGCATGGTGCCTCCTTCGCTATACTATGTATCTCATCGTAGTCGTATGCGGTTTCCGTCAACTGACCTTCTTATGCGCGAATTGGAAATTACCTTCATTTCATGTTTGTTCTCCGTGGTGGTTTTGTATGCATTGCCTAAACATCCTTCGCGGGAACCAAAAGCTGCTCGAAAAACCGGATCGGCGCTTGCAGGTCCTTTTTGAGCGCATCGATATCGAGGGGATCCTCGCGGTCGACTATGAACGTCGTGAAAGCCCATTCTGCTCGGAAGGCATTGAAAATGCGGGCGAGTGCGCGAGGGTCGCAAGCGCGGATCGCACCCTGTTCCATGCATCGTCTGAATAAGGCTTCTAAGTAATCGATAGCCCGTTCCGCATATTCTTTCTGAAAGTAGCGGCGTATGCTCTCGTTGTGGTGCATCTCGCTGTACATAATCCTCACGATCTTCACGAGGTAGGGATCCGCCCTTATCAATTCCGGCAGAGGGCGTATCAATCCACTGAATATCGACTCGCTTCCATCTCCGCCCACGCTCTGCTCTATCGGCAGCGGCGTATAGATGCGACTTTCCGCATAGGCGAATATCGCTTCGAGAATCGCTTCCTTACTTCGATAGTGCCGGTACACCGCGCTCTCGGTCAATCCTACGGCTG
>CAZWAS010000019.1:7559-14918 GCA_964631915.1 uncultured Spirochaetales bacterium
TACCGAGGTTCTGTCGTAGCCGTGCGCGGCAAACAGGTCGATTGCAGCATCGAAGATTTTTTCGCGCGTGTGTTTTTCGCCTGAAATCCTGGTCGGTCTGCCTTTCTTCACGGTCGATCGTTCTTCGTCCATACCGGTTGCCTGCCTTCTAACTATCCGCACGCAGTATGCTTCCTGCTCCCGAAATGCGGCGGGTGATGTGTGGATTTCCCGAATAGATGAGTTTACCCGCGCCGGTGATCGATGCGTCGAGTTGTTTCTCCACCCTGACCTCGACTGTGCCCGCACCGGTGAGACTTATACGCCCTGTTTCTGCGATGAGATCGCGTGCATTCACATTTCCCGCCCCAGTACAACGGACCTGGAGCTCGGTAGCGGCCCCTGTAAGGGAAATGGCACCTGCCCCCGTTATATCGACCCTCACGGTCTTGTAAGAAAAAGTATCGACACTTATCTTCCCATCGCCATTGAGTTCGATCCGGTCGAGTTCCGGCATAGCGATATCCACCTCGCAGGTTTTTAGATTCTTGATGTCCCTCAGAAACGCAAGGTTGAAACTGCACCGGAACCCTATGTTCAGTTTACCGTTTTTTACTTCTGTTTCATAGCGGTCGATGAGGTTTTTTTCCATCTTGACTCGCACCGCATAGGGCCCCTGATGTATTCGCACCGTGCCTATGCCGTTGAGGGCAATCGAAGAAAAGGCCGGTACATTCCGCGTTTCTGTTACAACATTCGCAGAACCGGTATCCATGGCGGAGGATGTGTGGAGCGTTGCAGTGGAAAGCAGAATCGTCAGAGCTGTTTTGTATAGCATAATTAAATTCTCCTTGTATATAAATATGTGATCGTTTACATACTTATGATACTATCGCTATGCAGCAAAGTCAAGAGAAACATTGCGGTTACGCGGCGATCGGCCTTGACAGGAACACTATATAGGACAATGCTTTTTACCATCATGATACGGTTTCTCGGCAAAAGCCTTCAGCGGAAATTTCTGACAATCATCATCGGTTCCTATGTCGTGGTGAGCGCAGTGACGCTCGGCATTTTTTTCACTTCTCTTGACAGCATAGCAAGGCGGCTGGGGAAAGATTTCGCCATGCAATATGTGCTGAAAGAGAAGGCTGCCATATCTGCACCCATCAACCGCGAAATCGCTTTGGCCAGAAAGCTGGCCGATACTCCTCTGCTGAAGAAATGGGCGATCCATGAATCGGATACCACCCTGAGCCACGATGCATTGGCCGAGCTCGAAAACTTTAGAAGCCATTTTCGCGATGGAAGCTATTTTTTTGTCGTTAACGAATCCGGGCATTACTACTATAATGATGCAGCAGGAACGTACAACGGTAAGGAACTGCGTTACACGCTCGATAGTGCTGAAAAAAACGATCAGTGGTACTTTTCCACCATACGCAAAGTGCGGGATTTTGCGTTGAATGTAAATTACGATAAGGACATCCGCGAGACGAAGATATGGATCAATGTGCTCGTGCGGGACAAAGACGCAGTACTCGGCCTGGCAGGCACCGGACTGTCGTTGGGTACCTTTATACACGATTTCATCGCAAACCATCCCACAGGGGTCGTTCCCATGCTTTTGGATAAGGAAGGAGCTATTCAGGCGCATCCGGATACCAGGTTCATCGATCAGAGCAGCATTTCGAAATCCGAGAGCGAAAAGAGTACGGTTTTCCGGTTTCTCAAATCCGAAGGCGACCGGCATGCGCTGCGCTCCGTCCTCGATCGGCTCGGATCTGGATCTGCGGAAGCGGAATCCTTCTGGTTGGATACGGGGGCTGGGCAGAGGATCTGCGCCGTTGCTGCCATACCGGAGATCGGCTGGTTCGTGCTGATTTTCTTCGATCACCGCCAGGTGGCGGGGCTGTCGATGTTCATGCCCATGGTGAATGCCGTGGTTCTGTCTCTCCTTGTACTGGCATCGTTGATCCTGTTCGCACTCCGGCGCATCGTGTTGAAGCCTATACTTGAGTTGACCGCCTCCACAAAGCTGTTTTCAGAGGGCCGCAAGAGTGAGGCGCTGCCTATCCGCTCATCCGACGAAATAGGAATTCTGACTGGGGCCTTCAACGCCATGACTGAGACGATCCGTGGGTACACCGAGGAACTCGAAGCCAAGGTGAAGCAGCGGACTGCGGACCTTCAAACGCTTCTGGACAATACGGGTGAAGGAATTCTTTCTTTCGGAAAGGATTTGTGTGTTGATCCGAAATGCAGTAGGGAGTGTGAAAGTCTCCTCGGCGTCGCGCCAGCCGGTCGCAGGATAGACGAACTGCTGTATCCAAAGGCTCCTGCCGGCGCTGCCTTGTTTCGCAGTGCTGTGGAGCGGAGTTTCGAAACCGATGATGGCTATAAGCGGAATATGCTCCTGTCTTTGATACCCGCGGAGATTACGGTTGGGGATAAAATTATCGCACTGCGGTTCCGTTCGCTGGGCGGTAGTCGGATGATGCTTATGCTGAACGATGTTACGTATAAACGCGAGCTAGAAAAGAAAGTTACAGCGGAACAGCGGACGCTCAGATTCATCGTCAACGCCTTGACGAACCGCTGGCTGTTCCATGAGGTGATGGAAGCATGGAAGAGGTTCGCGGATATCGATGCACCTTCGGTCATCGCAAAGACCGGGACCGACAGCCGGGAGAAAACGCTTCTGGAGTTGTATCGGCAGGTGCACACGTTTAAAGGCCTGTTCCTGCAATTGGAACTGGTACATGCACCGGGAATTCTGCATGAATGCGAGGAACGATTGACGACGTTTCAGAACGGCTGTAGCGATGCGCATCTTCTCGATGAGTTCCGAAGGCTTCTGACCGGTGCGCTGGACCTTCCGGTGCTCATGCAAGCTGTGGAGGAAGACCGGAAAATATTAGCACGATACCTCGGGCCTGCGTTTTTCTCTAAGGAAGAGCCATATACCCTCGATCCTGAGGATCTGACTGCGTTGGAACTTCTAGCGGATAAGATCAATTCTTCCCCTGAGACGGTGAGACGACTCGAACTGGAAGAAGAGCTTATAGCCATTCGGAGGCTCCGTACCGTCCGCGTGTTCGACCTGGTTTCCGCATTTCCGGCGCACGCGCAGGAACTAGCTGAACTGCGCGGCAAACTGATACGCCCCTTTGCTCCGTACGGTGACAATGTACGGGTTTTAAGGGAGAAGTACGAAGCGTTCACCATGAGCCTGATCCATCTGTTTCGTAACGCAGTAGTTCACGGCATAGAGGATCCCGAAACCAGAGTGCGCAAAGGCAAGGACGAGGCAGGAACCTTGACGTTTGAGGTCACATATACGGGGGAGGAACTCGTGTTCCGCATTGCCGACGACGGAGGAGGGATCGACCTCGATGCGCTGAGAAAAAAGATCGAAGAGCGGAGTTTCTCGATGTCGGCCTGTAACAAGCCGGTGGTTGCGTCGGCGCTGGAAGATATTCTATTCTGCGGAGGTGTTTCCACAAAAGCGCGAGTGGACTTACACGGAGGCAGGGGGGTTGGGCTGGTCGCTGTCCGGAAAGAAACTGAACGGCTCGGAGGGAGCATCCGTGTGAAAACCGAAAAGGATGTCGGTACAGAGTTCATCATTGCCGTTCCGGATAAGGAGGTGTATCGATGAGAAAAGAAGAGGATTGCAATGAACGGCAGCTGGCTGCAAGCAGGGAAGACAGAGAACGGTTCGTGAACAATCTCCTCGAGCGGGTAACCCGATTTTTATCCGAAGAAGCATCTGTTCAGGTGCGAAGCATCAGCTTGAATCCTGCGACTATCGATAAGTTGGATCTAAAAAGCATCACGTCTATTTTGACCATAGAAGATATGTTCAAGATGATAGTCGCTTTTTCCTATGAGCGTCCGCTTCTCGATGCAATATTCACTGAATACTCAGCGGGGCTTAGGGTAGAACCCGAAGAGTACGACGCACTCCTTGAGGAAACAGCGGGGGATATGATAAATATAGTCGTAGGGAATGCCCTGAGGGATTTTCAGCAGCCGGGGTATGCTTTTGCGCTGTCCACCCCTATCATCATTAACGAGGCGAAGAGCATACTGCGGTATAAAAAATCGGATTTGATCACTGCGGAAATCGCAGCCGAGCAGGGGAGTATGACTATTCTCTGCATCACCCCCGGAGGGTTTTACAGCAAGAAATTGGATATAGAGGTTTTCGAATGACGGCGCGCACGGTTTTAGTTGTGGATGATTCGCTCATAACAGTCCGAAAGGTTTCGCAGCTGCTCGAGGATCTCGGCTACCGTGTCGTGGGAACGGCCACACGGGGAGATCAGGCCATAGAGCTCTTCAAGGAGCTCGCCCCGGACCTGGTGACCATGGATATCACCATGCCAGATATGAACGGCATCGAGGTCGTGCGGCGGATCATGCAGATCGACGCAAAGGCGCTGCTCATCATGATCACTTCCCACGGCCAGGAACAGATGGTCATCGATTCCATAGACGCCGGCGCCAAAGGCTATGTTATGAAACCGGTGAGGGCTGAAATCCTGAAAGATACGATCGAAAAGGTCTTTGCAAATTACGGGAGTAAGGCGTGATAGAAGGCGATCTGTTCAAGTCCTTGTTCGACGTCATACCCTTTGCGATCTATGTGGTCGATGTTACGAGCTACGATATCATCTACATGAACAGAAAAATGATAGAGGAGCGGGGAAATTATATCGGAAAGCGCTGTTACGAACATATTTACGGCGAAGAAAAACCCTGCCTTTTCTGCAAGATTCCTCAGCTGATCGATACTCCTACAAACCGCCCTCTAGATAAGACGATCGTGTTCGAGCTTTTCAATCCTGTGGACGATCATTGGTACCAGCTGCAGGAAAAGGCCATGACCTGGCCGGATGGAAGGATCACCAAATACTCCATCGCAGTGGATATATCGGAACTGAAAGAGACCCAGAACCGTTTGGCCGAGGCGCATGCGGAACTCGCCCTCAAGAACAGATCGCTCGAGAAACTGTCGGTGACTGATGCGCTGACAGGACTCTATAACAGGATGAAGATAGAAGATCTGCTGGAAAACGCCATCTATTTCGCCCGCAGGTATGATCGCCTTTTCTCTCTCATCTTGATCGACATCGATTTTTTCAAGGTCATCAATGATACGTACGGTCATCTGGTTGGGGACGAAGTTCTTCGACGCTTGGCGGAGCTTCTGCGCAATAATATCCGCAAATCAGATTATGTCGGCCGCTGGGGAGGAGAGGAATTCCTGATCGTATGCACGGATACGGAACTGGACAGTTGCGCCTTGTTGGCTGAGAAGTTGCGGGAACAGATCGCTTCTTCGGATTTCGAGACAGCCGGTACCGTGACCATCAGCCTCGGTGTGGCAGGATATCGGGTCGGGGAGGATCGTGTTTCTCTTATTCGACGGGTGGATACTGCTCTGTACAAGGCGAAAGAAAACGGGCGAAACCGTGTGGAACAGGCAGACTGAGGCCATCGGATGGACGGCCTTATAGTTCGTGTATCGGCATCATTCGATGGATTCCTGTGCTGCGCGAAGCGATCGGATTGATAAAACCGTTCATTTTTTTTTTGTACACTCCGAACATATAAACGTACCTATGAAGTCTGTGTCGTCATATATGCTGATCCTTCTCATGATCGTGTGCACAGTTTGCAGCATAGCTGCGGATACGGTACATGTGGTGAAGAAGGGCGAAACGCTCTATGGGATATCCAGATTCTATCAGGTTCCGCTTTCAGAGTTGACCAATATCAACAAGATAACGGATGCGAGCAAAGTAAAACCTGGTATGGAGCTGATTATCCCCGGAATACCGGTCGTGTATATGGCCCAAAAAGGGGACACGCTGTACGGCATTGCCCGCATGTATGGGATATCTCTCGAGGAACTGAAAACGTACAACAAGTGGGAAGATTCCAGGCAATTACGCGTCGGAGACACGATACGCATTCCGGGTACTGCGAAAGCGAACGCTGTAACGAAAGCCGAGGAACCGAAGAAAAGCGATCCGGTTCCACCAAAGCAGGATGTCGCGGTTTCGCGGGAAAAAAACGCAGGAGATGCTTCTTCTTCCGATCCGGGGGTTCCGTTCTGGCCGGTGGCGGGGCAGCGTATTTCTCTTGACGGGAAACTTCAGGGTACGGCGATTCTCGGAGGCCACGGAGATTCTGTGGTTTCGGTGAGTTCTGGAACTGTGGTGTGGGTGGGTCCCTATCGGGGATTCGGAAAAGTCGTTTTCGTGGAAACAGCGAGTGGATATATTTATGTGTACGGCGGAAACGAAAAAATCACTGTGCAGGTAGGAGAAAAACTGAAACCAGGAATCGAAATCGGTAAGCTCGGTTCGAAAGAGGGGAATCCCAAACTTTTTTTCTTCGTGTACAAGAGCGGCAAACCTGTGGATCCGCAGACCGCTCCGCGGGGATAGGGGGGGTATGTGCATCCGGTACCAAAGTTTGGACCGGGTGCGCATACCTCTGCAGATTGTTAAAAATGTGCAAAAAACGCATTCTTGCTTGACATTTCATTTTTCAATAGGTATTGTTATTCTGGATCAATACAACTATACTAGTCATGAATGAACAAGTGTTATATGTAAAAAAGAAAAAACCAACGCAGAAAAAAAACAATCAGCAGGATACTATTCAGGATTCCTTGAGCGAAGCAGATCCGCTGGCCATGTATCTGAAACAAATTTCTCGGTATCCACTACTCACCGTTGAAGAAGAACAAAAATTGGGAGAACTGATAAAAAAGGGCAGAGAGCATCTGCTTTCTCTCAAGGACGAGTTGAGCAAGAAACAAAAGGGAAGCCACGAACTCGCCAAAAAAATCCGAATTCTTGATGAGGAACTTCGAGCGTATAAGAACCGCATGATCAACGCAAACCTTAGGCTCGTTGTTTCCATAGCAAAGAAGTATCAGCACAGAGGGCTTTCGCTGCTCGACCTCATCGACGAAGGAAACATAGGTCTCATAGAAGCTGTAGAGCGGTTCGATTATACGAGGGGGTGCAGGTTTTCGACATACGGCACATGGTGGATCAGGCAGGCTATCATCAAATCTCTTGCGGACAAAGGGAGAGTGATTCGCATTCCTATACACATGCTGAATACGATCAAGAAGTGCTATTTCGTAGCGAAGCATCTGACCCAGGAATTCGGCAGAGATCCGTCGGATGATGAGCTTGCGGAGTATCTGAATATTCCTGCACATAAAGTCAAAGAAATCATGAAACTCTCTCAAGAGGCCTCTTCTCTGGATACCACGGTGGATGACGAGAATATCACGAGGCTTTCCGATCTTATACGGGACGACAGCCTCGAGGAACCGGATGAACTTGTATT
>CAZWAS010000019.1:14928-15181 GCA_964631915.1 uncultured Spirochaetales bacterium
GGATACGCTGGAAGAAGTGCTCAGGCAGCTCAGCGAGCGGGAAATGAAAATCATCCAACTACGCTTCGGCTTGGCGGGAGAAGGACCGTTTACGCTCGAAGAGACTGGAAAGATGCTTGGAATTACCCGCGAGCGTGTCCGCCAGATCCAGGAAAAAGCCGTTGCGAAGCTCAGGAATTTCAAACTCATCAAAGACCTCCGAGAATTCGTCTAAGCTGATGGAGGAAGCACAAACATGATCGGAGCTCGGGAT
>CAZWAS010000019.1:15191-17215 GCA_964631915.1 uncultured Spirochaetales bacterium
AACAATTCGCGAAAGGGAGGACCGTACAAAACCCCTGTAGCGTGCGCTCCTCTCGGTTCGTAAGCATGTGTTTCTGCGCATTGGTGTGTCTTTCCGTCTGTGCGCTTCGCGTCGGCGCAGAAGAAGTTTTCGTGGAGGAGTACGGATATTATCTGGATATACCCGAAGGCTGGAAACTTTTGGATGCCGCTCGGCTCAATGCGGTTTCGTTTTCCAATGCACAGGGCACTTCCGTGTTTCAAGTATTGATATTCAAGGGGCAGGAATTCCGGACGGCTCAGGAACTGAATACGTATATAAAAGACCGTTTCAAAGCGGAAGGGGATGCATCGGCATTCTTCTACCGAGGAATGGATGCAGTGCTGTGCGACTATTCCTTCACTGCGGGCAGGCACCCTGTGCGGGGATACTTCATACTCATCAACGGCGACGAATTCGATTGGGCGCTCTTGGCTTTCTCTTCCGTCGACGCATACGGGGCGAATCACGATTATCTGCTTTCTGTACTCGATTCGTTTTCCTCCGACGCGGCAGGGCTTTTGTATCCTGGACCGGTCAGCCAGTTCTATTATCCGTTTCCCGGACCTTCCAAGCGTGTGCGGAACTTGAACGTGCTCGGCGGAACCTATGCTGTGAATGTGGATACGCTCGAATTTGATGCGTCGCAGGTCGTCATAGAACGTGAAGCGAGAATTCTAGTAGGATATACCGCAGAAAGGGATAAGGCATGGCAGCGATACTATCGCATGGTGTTCAGAGACAACTATATGAGGCTTTCGGGCATCGCGGATATCTTCAAGGAAGTTCTCTCCAAAAACAATATCAACAGGGATGCGATCCCCGCGTTCATTCTTCCTTGGCTTCAGAATTTCACCTATACCCGGACCGCCACCGTATCCGATTTGCTGTCGCCGCTGGAAGCAGCCGTCACTTCCACAGGGGACTGCGATGCACGCGGACTCGTGTACACGATACTGCTCGAGCGCTTCGGCATCGATGCTATTCTTATGGTTTCATCGGCGTACAGGCATTCCATTGTCGGCGTGGATGTGCCGGGGCCCGGAGCCCGGTTCGAGCACAACGGAAAACGCTATCTCGTTGCCGAGCTTACGGACAAGGTGGCTATCGGACTCATAGACCGAACCATGGCAGACCCTTCGAAATGGCTTCCCGTATGTCTGAAACTGTTCTGTCCCGACAAGCGATGACGTTTGCATGGAATGCTATGCTTCCGGCTCGATCTCTTCGATTTGCCCTTCTTCTTCCTCGTCGAAGAAAATATCCGTTATCAAGCCGTATTCTTTCGTGAGATCTTCGAAAAAACTTCTGGCCCGTTTCATCTGATCGGATTGGTCCTGAAGATTCACAAACGCTTCACGCGTCGATTTCAGATACCCTGCGAGTTCCTCGATTCTTTTTTTTTGCTCCTGTATAAGTGTTTCTTTGTATTTGAGGTGTTCCAGGAGACGGCTCGCGGTCTGGAATCCGAGTTTATCGCGTATTGTCCGCAACATTGCATTCAACTCCGCATTCGTGAGCTTCGTCGCCATCCTTGTTCCTCCTTAGTTCTTCATACAGTATAGTCCGTGCGGAACCTTTTCACCATGCTTCCGGCTTTTTTGAATTCGGAGCGTCACTCTGTTGTTTCCGCTTCCGCATGAACCACGAGAAGAGGAAAACTCCGAAAAATATATGGCAATAATACGTTGCGAAACGCCAGAGAAAAATCGCTACCAGGGTAGTCTCAGGCTGGTGCGTCAGAGCGGAGAATACCATGGCAAAGGCGCCTTCGACGCTTCCACTCGCACCCGGAGTCGGGATATAGAACACGACCTGGCTCACGGCGACAAAACTCAGAAGCACATCGAAATATGGGAGTTTCATGTGTAGGATGCGCGTGAGCACGAAATACAGGGAATACCCCTGAAGCAGAATATTCCCGAATCCGAGGAGGATATCAACAATCATGATATAGAGCTTTTCCGTCCACAAGAAGCGGACATCTTCTTTTAACTCCTTGGACC
>CAZWAS010000019.1:17292-44381 GCA_964631915.1 uncultured Spirochaetales bacterium
ACTGCTACTGCGATTTTTCCCAGATAATCGGGTCGTATGAGGGTGAGGAGGAATACCACGGCGAACAACACGGTGACCGAAAAACCTGCATATATGACGATACTTCCTCCACCGTACATGGATCGAATGATCCGGAACACACTCGTGGTGGATGCTAATAACATGACGATGGAAGTCATGGCTGTTTCCACGAATCTGGAAAGAATGATATTCGTGGCTGTCTTGCCATCCACAGAGAGGGTCTGGAGGTGATATATCTGAAATGGCTGACCACCTGCAGCCATAGGGGTGAGGTTGGTGAAAAATGATCCAAGTGCGCTGTTGTTGAACCCTTCCGGCAGTTTGATTTTGTAAGAAAACTGCGACAAAACCAGTTTCAGCCTGAGCGTGTCTATGAGGTAGATAGCGAAATAGCAGAGAAACGGGATGGTGATATAGAAAAAATTTACCTTGGCCAAGGATGCGAGTATGAGCCTCCCATCCATAAGGAAGGCGATGAGGAAATTCATGCCGAATCCGATAAGAATAACAATGAGCACCAGCCTTGCAATATCTTTTGCAGAGAGGGTTCGTCTCGCTCCGGATTTGTCTTCCACGCCAGAAAATATACTTAATTGGATAGAATTTGTATATATGATATTTCTGTATTACATTAGTTTATATGGCAACCAAGCGAATACTCATGACGATGGTGGAAGTAGGGGCGGGTCATAAGGCTCCTGCGTATGCAGTGAAACAGGCGCTCGAAGACCGATATCCTGGAACCTATACGGTGGATGTAGTAGATCTAGCAAAACAGGCGGGAGCTTCAAAAAACGACGACCAATTAAAAACTATGTGGAGCATAGGTCTCCGCTTTCCGATACTAGCAAGGATTCTGGACCTCGGGATCGGGGTATTGCACCCGTTTTCGCTCGTGTATCCGCGGGTCTTCCTGCGGGAGTTCATGAAGAAAAGCGCTTTATATTTGAATAGTTATATGCCGGATCTGGTGTTTTCAACGTATACATTTTGCTCCACCGCTGCGGTGATGGCGCGGAGAAAATCCGGCGCTGCGTACAAAATCGTCACCTACGTCGTGGATCCTTTCGACGGCTACTCCTGGTGGGCGGAAAAGGATGTGGATCAGTTTTTTGTAGCTTCTGAAGAATCGTCGGTGCTCCTTCAGAAGCACGGAATCGATAAAGCTAAAATCCGAATCACCCATTTCCCGATTCACAAGAGCTTCCTTTCCATCGGGAAAACGAAAGAGGAAATAGCGCAGGCGTATCCCCTCCATCCCGGCAAACGCATCATGCTCGCTACCGAAGGCGGTTTCGGCATAGGAAATGTATGGAAATTCGTGAAAGCACTTTTCGAAGCCTCGCTGCCGTATAATGTGCTGTTCGTATGCGGCAGAAACGAAAAACGGTATCTAGAGCTGAAGGAATACGTAGCGGGGCACAGCTCGGAAACGAATTTAATTCCTCTTTCGTATGTTGGGAATATGAACGAGCTGCACTGCCTTGCGGATTTCGTCATAGGAAAGGCTGGCGCTTCCACGTTGTTCGAATCGTTGCTTCAGAATAATCCGATTATTTTCACCGACTGGGCCACGTATAACGATAAAAAGCTCATCGATTTCGCGCTGCACCACAATGTGGGCTGGTACGTGAAGAACGATCGCGATCTGTTCCGCGTTCTTACCGACATAGAAAAAACCACCGCGTTGGAGGATTACAAGAAAAACATCGCCCATCTCCGCCTGACAAGCGGCGCGGAGGAAATCGCCGACCTCCTCCACGAATTACTTCAAAGCGGAGATATTGATCTGCGGATATAGAAAAGGGACCGACCGTAACGATCCCTTTTCTCTTATTGTCGAACCTTTTTCGAAAGTTAGGCGAGTTCTTTTCTCATTTCCGCGAGCATGCGGATATGTTTCTTTTCCTCTTCGACTATTTTCTCCGCGAAGGCCTTCGATTTCGCCGGTGTCACCCGCAGAAGTTCGTAAAAAAAGAGCAGAGTATCTTTTTCGAATCCGATGGCTATCGAGAGCGCTTCGTTCGGATGTGTGGTTTTCTTCGCGAGCGAGATCGCCTTGTCTTCTCCGATGAAAAAACGAGAGTCCGTGGTTGCCTTGATGTAGTCGCTTACTTCTTCCCAGTCTTCCTGAACGATTTGCCCGGTGTCTGCGGTCTTGCTCAGTTGCTCGAAAAAAAGATAGTGCTGTTTCTCCTGATCCGCAAGAAACCTGAACAGTTCCTTCAACTTGTTATCTTTTGTATGGTCGCATATGGTCTCATAATAAGCCCGACCGCTCCTCTCAATTTCCATAGCCATGGACATAACTTCCTGTGCTGACAATACGACGCTCATGCGGACTCCTTATATCGCTCCATCGCGGCATGCGGCGATGTACTCCATTCCATACTCGTCTTCTCCGAGGAGAAGGGCTTTTGTGAGTTTAAACGCCTTATCGTTCGGATCGAGCGCAGCGAGCACCTCGTTGTTGATCTGAGCGGGATCCACAATACCGCCGTCGCAGCCGTTCTCGTAGCACAAATAGGTGAATACCTGGTTGATCAATTTTCTGTTCGGAAGGCCGAAGGAAATATTGCTCAGGCCGGGTGCAAAATGTATCTCATTTCCGTACAGATTGCGAAGCTCTTTGATAGTCTCAAAGACTATTACGCCGTTTTGTGAGTTCACGGAAACAGGGAAGATGAGAGGATCAAGATATATCTCATCCATACCGAATCTCGCCTTGGTCAGTTTACCCACGAGTTCTTTCAGATTTGCCATGCGTTCTTCTTTGGTAGTCGGCATGCTGTCTCTGCCGGTAGCCCCGGCGATGACCACGGCGCCCGCTTTTTTCGCAATGTCGATTGCACCTTCCCGCTCCAAAGAAACGGAATTTACCATGGGTTTCCCCTTGGATCTGTCGCACGCCTCCAGTCCGGCAGTCAAGATATCTATGTTGGAAGAGTCTATGCTCAGGGGGTGTGAAGAATCCTGCTGGATGATCCGTGCCACCCATTGGATGAGTTCGATCCGCTCTTTGACGTCCGTGCTGTACTCATCGACATTGAGATCCAGAAATGCCGCCCCTTTCGCTTCCTGTTCCCTTGCCATATACTTTAGATAATCGGTTCCGGCTTTTTTCCCTTTTTCATCGCCGTGGAGGCTTTGCCACATGGCTACTGCCGCATGCTTTACTTTTCCATTCTTCCAGTCTTCGCCGTTGACGAATCGCTGAGGCACAGGCAGCTCTTTTGCAGTTCCTCCGTCCTTGTACATGATGACGCCGGAGCCGTCCGGATTCGCTTTCGCGAAGACTCCCCCGACCTTGAATATCCGCGTGCAGTGGATATTCTCTCCTACACCGATGAAATTGGGTTTGTTATTCATGCGATACTCCTTTGCGAAAAAATGCACAGATGGTATTGTGTGGAAACCAGCGCCCGCGAATAATTCAGCCTGGTGCAGATTTATTATATACAGTATCATTTGAATAACGCAATAATAAAATGTGTTTTCCATTTCATTATCACGAATGAATCCAAAAAATCACAAATATGACATAGACTGAACAGGTACGGCATGGTATGGTGTGAACACTATGGTGTGGAGCTTTCGTTTCGACGCAATACATGCTATGATTATGCAAGGGCTGTATGAGTAAAGTTCTGGTTGTCGGTGCCGGGATATCCGGCTGCACCGCAGGATTCGAACTGGCGGAACTCGGTCACGAAGTCGAAATTCTGGAAAAGGAAAGCGTGATCGGTGGAAAAGTGCTTTCGTACTGCTGTAAAGCGGATACCGAGTGCGCAAAATGCGGAGTGTGCGTCGCTCATGCGCAGATGGAAACCGCATTACGGCACAAGGGCATACGATTCTTAACAGGAGCCCACATCCAGGCAGTGACGAACACCGGAAACAAAGTTTCGCTCCAGGTCGAGATCGTTAATCCTCGCATCGACTATAAACGTTGTATTTTCTGCGATGCCTGCATATCAGCCTGCCCGAGAAACTGCATCGCGAAATATTCCCGCGGTGGTTTCGTACAATACGTTATCGATCATACGAAATGTCTGCTCCATGAGGGGAACCATTGTACAAAATGTATCGACGCCTGTACGGCGAATGCGATGTCGGGCGGTACGGCTATTTCAAGGGTATCGCTTTCTGCGGAACGGGTTCTTATCGCAAGCGGCCATGAGCCTTTCGATGCTGCGATGAAACCGCGATACGGGTACGGACGGGTGAATAACGTGATGACAGGAGCCGAAGCGGAGAGGGCATTGAGCGAATCGCTGCTTCTGGGCAAACCGGGCGAAAGCGTCGCATTCGTCCAATGCGTAGGTTCACGCGACCCACTCATCGGCAGGAATTACTGTTCCGGTGTATGCTGTGCGTATGCGCTGAGGATGGCCCGGGTATTGAAACATCGGGACAGCACGGCCGACATCACCATATACAATATCGATATACAAAATTTCGATAAAAATTATTCTTTGCTCCGGAAGCGAATCGAATCCATGGGAGTAAGATTCGTGCGTGGTCTGCCGTTCCGCATCGACGAACTTTCGAACGGGAAATTGAAATTCCTCATCGAGAATACCGAGGGAGAAACTACCATCCGCGAGCATGATAGAGCGGTTCTTTCCGTCGGACTCGGGCCCAGGGCAGACGCTGAAAGGCTTTCAAGCCTGTTCGGTCTCGGTTCGGATGAATTCGGGTTCTTCACACGGACTGCGGAGAATGTGTTCATCACCGGAACATGCAGAGAGCCTCTGAGCATTCCTGACAGTATGGCTTCTGCGCGCGCTGTTGCATGCGACATGGAAAGGGCGACTTTATGACGGAACAAGAGCAGAACATCGGCCTTGTGCTCTGCAACTGCGGGGCGGAACTTTTTACGCAGCAGGATGCTCAGGATATACTGTCGCGGCTCAGATTCGAAGGCTACGCAAACATAGAGTCTATTGTGCAGCCGAATGTGTGCGGTACGGCGGGACTGGAGGCAGTCGTGCAATTCATGCAGAAGAAGCGTGTGCAGCGCGTCGTGTTTGCAGGGTGTTCTCTGATGCGCAGCGAGGGAATCCGAGGCGACTTATCCGAGCGGCTCGGTATTTCTCCGAGCAACGTATTCGGCGTAAATCTGAAAGAACGGATTTTCCAGAAAAAAGCGGAGAAAGGGGAGAAGTCGGAGTATGCAGCAAAAGCTATTTCGAAAGGAATACGGAGTCTATCGCTCCTTCCCCTGTTTAAAAAGAAAACGATTCCGCTCGTCCAACACACATGCATCGTCGGCGGAGGCATCGCAGGGCTGCATGCGGCCCACGCTCTGGTATCGATGGGACAGAGGGTAACGGTTCTCGAGCGAAACCGCAGCATAGGCGGAGGAGCGTTCGAGTCGGGAACAGATCGAAATGCGCCGCTTGCAGCAGAGCTCGCTCATGGCATAGATATACGCACGGAAGCGGAACTGGTACGCGTTGCAGGGGCAATCGGCTGCTTCGAAGTTTCATTTAGAAAGGACGGTACCCTGCATCCGCTTTCTTGCGGGGCGATCATCATAGCCACAGGGTCCGCTCTTCGAGAACGGGCCGAGGATAGGCTTTCTCAGGTGCTGCGCTCTGGAAACGCTTTGCTTTTGAACGGAATAGCATCCGCTGCCGAAGACCTTCCGAAACGGAAGCATCCCCATGCTATAGGCATAGTACTCGACTTTGAACGCGATGAAACGAAAGCGAGCACTGAGGTCGCTTTATCGATTGCGAAGAGCCTTCAGGACGGAAAGCATAGGCAGGTGTTTCTATTCTGCAGGGATGTCCGCGTTTCTGCAAAGGAACTCGAAAAGCTCTACGACGACGCGAGAGACGCCGGAGTCTTCATAGTGAAATACGAAGGAGCGCTCGCATTCGCCGAAAATGAATCCACCATTGATGTGGCATTCAGGGATTCGATACTCGGCAGAGATGCTGTGCTTACATGCGACCTGCTCGGGTTCAGTCCTTCTGGTTTTTCTCTTGGTGCGGATGTTCCTTTCGCCGAGAATACGGGGCTTGCAACGGATGCATACGGCTTCCTGCAGGAAAACAATATCCATCTCTTTCCTGAAAAATCGAACATTCCCGGCATATACGTCATAGGCGCATGCCGTGGCCAGATGTATCTCCCCCAGGTAATCGAAGAAGCAAAAGCGGCTGCGCTTTCCGTGTATAATCTGCTTGCAAAAAAAGAGATCGAAGTCGAACTTTCCAATGCGGAAGTCGATGCGGATGCGTGTGCGCTCTGCCTGACCTGCATACGGACCTGTCCGTTCAAAGCGATGCGCGTGAATGCAGAGAAGGCAGCTGCAGAGAGTGCACCGGAAGCGTGCAGGCGTTGCGGCATATGCGTTGGGGAGTGCCCTGCAAAGGCAATTACCCTCCCGGTGTACAGCGATGCTTTGGTGCTTTCTCAGATAGAGGTTGACGTATGAGCGGGAAAAAGATCATCGCATTCTGCTGCGAAAACTCGAGCTACAAAGCAGTGGATTCGGTTGCAGAACCAGATATACTGAAGAGCGTAGAAATCGTCAAGCTTCCCTGTTCGGGCAAAATAGAAATAGGGCTTATACTCGCATGCTTCGAACGCGAACATCCAGGAGTGCTCGTGTTGGGCTGCCCCGAAGACAACTGTACCTATATCCGCGGCAATGTTCGGGCGAAAAAACGCGTCGAAGCAGTGAAACAGGCTCTGAAAGACGTAGGCATACACGAAGACTTGGTGCACATGGATTATCTTTCGTCCGTAGATTCGCATAAATTCATTCACATAGTCAGGACAATGCAGGAACGCATTGCCCTGATTTCCGGAGGCAATACCCGTGATAACCGCAACACAAAAACCGTTTGAAGAAATTTTCGATTCCGTAAAAGGGATCAAACGACTCCTGGTGTTGGGCTGCGGCACCTGTGTCACCGTATGCATGGCAGGAGGCGAGAAAGAGGTGGGAATACTTTCCTCGAAAATCAGACTCGCGAACAAGACGCACGGGAACGATATGGAAGTCCGGGAAGGTACCATCGAACGCCAATGCGATAGGGAATTTTTCGATACTGTGAGGGATCAGATCGAGTGGGCGGATGCAGTGTTGTCTACGGCCTGCGGGGTGGGCGTCCAGTTCGCGAGCGAGGTGTTCGAAGGCAAGCGCGTCATACCAGGGCTCGACACGAAGTTCTACGGAACGACCCTCACGCAGGGCGTCTGGTCGGAGCGGTGCCTCGGTTGCGGCACCTGCGTGCTTGGAAAATTTGGAGCGATCTGTCCCATTACGCGCTGTTCGAAAAGCCTGCTGAACGGTCCCTGCGGGGGGTCTCAGAACGGGAAGTGCGAAGTGGATCCGGAGAATATCGACTGCGGTTGGCAGCTCATCTATGACAGGATGAAGAGTCTCGGCCTTCTCCACAAACTCGAGGAGAACGAGCCCATAAAGGACTGGAGCACGAGCCATTACGGCGGACCCGGAAAAATCGTAAAGGAAGATATGGTATTATGAGCGAATACAAGTCGGGAAGCAATCTGGAAAAAGTCTTCGGTGCCGGCTATTTCGCAGTAACAGCGGAGCTCGGGCCGCCGAAAAGCGCAGAGACAGATGTGATAACAAAGAAAGCCGCTTGTCTCCGCGGCTGCGTGGATGCTGTGAACATAACGGACAATCAGACTGCGATTGTGCGTATGTCTTCCATCGCGGCCGGTGTTCTCGCTATCAAGGAAGGATTGGAACCGATCGTCCAGATAACGTGCAGGGATAGAAACCGAATAGCTATCCAGAGCGATGTGTTGGGCGCCTATGCCATGGGCGTCAAGAACATACTGTGCCTATCGGGCGATCATCAGAAATTCGGAAATCACCCGACCTGCAAAAACGTGTACGACATGGATTCCATACAGCTCGTCAATGTGCTGAAAACCATGCGGGACGAGAAGAAGTTCGTGTGCGGAGAAGAAATACGGAATGGGAAGAATTCTCCCCTAGCCGAGCCGCGAGTGTTCATAGGAGCCGCGGAGAATCCGTTCGGCGATCCCTTCGAGTTCAGAGTCACACGGCTTGCAAAGAAAATAAACGCAGGGGCAGATTTCATTCAGACTCAGTGCATTTACGACATGGAGCGTTTCGAGGAGTGGATGCGGCGGATACGCGACCTTGGTTTGCACAAGAAGGTGAAGATCATGGCAGGGGTTACCCCTCTGAAATCCGTGGGCATGGCGAAATACATGCGGGACAGCGTGGCAGGATTGTCTGTGCCCGAGTACTACATCGACAGATTGTCGAAGGCTGAAGACAAGGCCGCCGAAGGGATAAAAATCTGCGTGGAGCAGATACAACGGTTCCGCGAAATCGAAGGAGTCGCAGGAGTGCATCTCATGGCCATAGAGTGGGAGCACAAGGTAGCTGAGATCGTGGAAAAGGCCGGGCTTCTGCCGCGGCCATCGAATCTGTGAGGATCGATATGGAAAGAATCGTCATCGACAATTCCTTGGACACGAATTTCAAATACGAGGTGGCACAGCGTCCAGGTGGAGAAAATATCAGGAAGTGCTTCGCGTGCGGCACCTGCACCGCTGGATGTCCCGTGTTTCACGTGGATCACGAATACAACCCGAGGAAAATAATCCGGATGATACTTCTCGGCATGAGGGAGCAGGTGCTTAAATCTAAGACGATCTGGCTTTGTTCACAATGCTATACTTGTTCCGCCAATTGCCCGCAAGATGTCGATTTTTCTCATATTATGCTGGCGCTCAGAGACATGGCCGTGAAGGAAGGCTATTTCCCGAAGGACCTGCTCGAGAAAGTCGAACAGGTGAGTACTGCCGCCCACGAGTTCCGCAGGGATTGCATCCGCCTTCTCCTCGGGGAAGGGAATGTCACAAAGGATCAAATCGACGCTAACGTGAAGAAGGTCGTAGAGGCTGTAAAGCCCATTGAGGCCATAAGGTAGGAAGCATGTCGGATTCGAAGAATGCCGAAGGCACTGTAAGTACCGAAGGCGCCTTTGGTGCCGAAGGCACTGTAAGTACCGAGGGTAAGACAAGTACCGCAGGGAAAATCGGTTCTGTCATGGTGGTGGGTGCGGGAATCGCTGGCATACAATCGTCCATCGACCTGGCGGACTCGGGGTACAAAGTGTATCTCGTGGAAAAGGGGCCCTCCATAGGCGGGGTCATGACCCAGCTCGATAAAACCTTCCCCACGAACGACTGTTCCATGTGCATTGTATCCCCGAAGCTCGTGGAGGCAGCCAGACATACCAATATCGAAGTCATGACATATTCCGAAGTGGAAGAGGTTCATGGTTCATCCGGATCGTTTAAGGTCAAGGTGAGGAAGAAAGCCAGATCCGTTGACCCGGGAAAATGTACGGGTTGCGGCATATGCATGGCTTCTTGTCCTGTGCGGTTCAGGGTCGATATACCGGAGAAGACGGATACGGTGATATCGGAAACCGTTAGGAAGACGGACGAGATTGTATCCCGTTGCGGCGCAGACAGGGAGCAGCTCATACTCATACTGCAGGAAGTGAGTAAGGAGTTCAACTACCTCCCGGAAGAAGCGCTGAGGAGGATAAGCTATAGGCTCACTATCCCCTATGCTGAAGTGTACGGCACAGCGAGTTTTTACAAGGCCTTCAGCCTCGAACCGAGGGGCAAACACATTGTACAGGTATGCATGGGAACAGCCTGCCATGTGCGGGGTGCACAAAGAATTCTCGAAGAACTCGAAAAGTTGCTCAGCATATCTGCTGGGGGTACGACCGAGGACAAGCTTTTCACGCTCGAACGGGTGAACTGTCTCGGAGCCTGTGCGCTGGGTCCTATTGTTGTCGTCGACGGAGAGTACCACGGAAGTATGACCGTATCCCAGGTACCTAAGCTCGTCGATACCTATGCCAAGAGGGAATGACGGTGAGACTGACAAGCACTAAATCGTATTACGAATACAAGGATGCGCTTATTGCGCAGAGAAAAACGGATAAACAGGAAATCATCATTTCCACGGATTCCACCTGCTGTCTACTCCGTGGGAGCGCCGATGTAGCAAAAGCTTTCGGCGAAGAGATGAAAAAACACGGCATGGACAACTCCTTCGATATTCGGCTCGCTGGTTGTCTCGGTTTCTGCGAGATCGAACCCATGGTGATACTCAAAGACAGAAACATCATGTACCAACGAGTGAAACCGGCGGATGTGAAGGAGATCGTCGAAGAGACTGTGCTGAACGGCAGGGTGATAGACAGGCTCCTCTATACAGATCCTGTTACGAAAGAGAAAAAGCGGAGCATGGAAGATAATCCGTTCTACGCAAAACAGCGCAGACTCATCCTCGGAGCAAACGAGCGGATCCAGCCTACCAATATAGACGACTACATAGCGCAAGGAGGATTCGAGGCTCTGGCGAAGGTGCTCGAGTCCATGAAGGGCGAGGCGGTCGTGAACGAGATCCTGGAGTCAGGCCTTCGGGGCAGAGGAGGTGGAGGCTTTCCCACTGGCGTAAAATGGAAGAGCGGAAGGGAAGCCGAATCGTCTGACGGTGTGCGGTACATCATTTGCAACGCCGACGAAGGAGACCCTGGTGCGTACATGGACAGGTCCGTACTTGAAGCGAATCCCTATCTCGTCATAGAAGGCATGATCATAGGATCGTACGCCATAGGTTCGAATCACGGGTATGTGTATGTGCGTGCGGAATATCCGCTTGCAGTGGAACATCTGAACACGGCCCTCGGCATAGCCATGGAATACGGTTTTCTGGGAGACGATATTCTGGGAAGCGGGCACAGCTTCAGAATAAAAGTGGTGAAAGGGGCGGGAGCATTTGTATGCGGGGAATCTACTGCGCTCATGGCGTCGCTCGAAGGGAAAGTGGGAAGACCGCGTTCCAAATACGTGCATACCGTGGAGCGAGGATTTCACGATAAGCCGAGCGTGCTCAATAACGTGGAGACGTGGGCGAATGTTCCACACATCATGAGGCACGGGGCCCGCTGGTTCAAGAGCATAGGCACAGAGAAGAGTACGGGTACGAAGATTTTTTCTCTTGTGGGGAAAATCAACAATACGGGGCTCGTGGAAGTTCCCATGGGCATAACGCTCAAAGAGATCATATTTGATATCGGAGGGGGCATCCCAAAGGGCAAGCAATTCAAGGCAGTGCAGACCGGAGGGCCGTCCGGTGGGTGCATACCAGAGAGCATGCTGAACCTCCCTGTTGATTTCGACGAGCTTACGAAGGTCGGATCTATGATGGGCTCCGGCGGCATGATCGTGCTCGACGAAGAGACATGCATGGTGGATTTCGCCAGGTACTACGTCGAATTCCTCAAAGGGGAATCCTGCGGCAAGTGCGTGGCATGTAGGGAAGGGACGAGGAGAATGCTCGAAATTCTCTCCCGCATATGCAAGGGAGAGGGCAGAGAAGAGGACATTCCTCTTTTGGAAGAGCTCGGTTCGTATATGAAAGACACATCGCTGTGTGCCCTCGGTTCGTCAGCTCCGAATCCGGTGCTTACGACGATAAAGTATTTTCGAGAAGAGTACGAGGCGCACATCAAGGACAAGTATTGTCCCGCAGGCGTATGCAAAAAACTTTTCAGGTACGAGATCATTGCCGATGATTGCACGGGCTGTGCCGCATGCAAAAAAAAGTGTCCTGTGCAAGCGATATCGGGCGAACCGAAGCATGTGCACACCATAGAGTACAGCGTGTGCACCACCTGCGGCATATGTTACGATACCTGTAAATTCGAGGCGATACGGAAAACCCGTGTGAAGGAGGCCGTGCGATGAGCGGAACCAAATTCTCTGCGGGCGATGCTATACCGGTCAAACTGAATGGAAAGGAAGTCAAGGCAGTTGCCGGTCAGACTATACTCGATCTGGCGAAACAGCACGGCATAGATATTCCCACGCTCTGTTTTCACCCTGCAATGGAAGCCTACGCGGGCTGTAGGATTTGCATGGTAGAAATCGCAGCAGGAAAACGGAAGCGGCTTGTCACCTCGTGCAACTACGAGATTTTCGACAGTATAGAGATCGAAACCGATTCCCCGCGTGTACACGCGAGCAGAAAAATGACCACAGAGCTTTTTCTCGCGCGGTGTCCGGATACGGAAGTAATCCAGAAGCTCGCGAGGCAGTACGGCATACAGGATACGCGCTTTGCAAAAGAACACGACGATTGCATACTCTGTGGGCTCTGCGTGCGGATCTGCAGGGAGCGCATGGGAGTGGGTGTCGCGGATTTCGTGGGACGCGGGGCCGAGATGAAAGTCGATACTCCCTACCACAGAGGGAGTGTGCATGTCCTGTGGAGCCTGCGTAACTGTGTGTCCCACGAAATCCATACGGCTCAACACGGTGTTCGAAAAGCCGCCTGTGCTTCAGCTCTCCGAATTCGAAATGGGGCTGAAAGAGCGACCGACCATCTATATTCCCTTTCCCCAGGCTCTTCCGAATGTGCCTGTCCTGGACAGAAAAAACTGCGTGCACTTCAATACCGGAGCCTGCGGCATTTGTAAGGAAGTGTGTCCTCCCCATGCCATCGATTATGATATTCAGGACGAGGTAGTGGAGATCGAAACAGGGGCTGTTGTGCTTTCGCCCGGTTTCTGTCTGTACAACCCGGAACAAAGGCCTGAGCTCGGGTATACTACATTTGCGAATGTGGTCACGAGCCTCCAGTTCGAGCGGATCCTCTCTGCGAGTGGTCCGTATGCTGGAAAAGTGCTCAGACCTTCGGACAAGACAAAACCGAAACGTATAGCATTCATCCAATGCGTAGGAAGCAGGGACGACGAAAACAATTTTTGTTCTTCGGTCTGTTGCATGTACGCAATAAAAGAAGCCATTATAGCGAAAGAGCATGAGGAAGACATTCTTTGCGATGTGTTTTTTATGGATATCCGGGCACACGGGAAAGGTTTCGATGCGTATTATCAGAGGGCACAGGATCTCGGCATACGTTTCACGCGGTGCAGACCTGCTCGGGTCGAGCGTATACAGGAGACCGAAAACTTACGGATCGGTTTCGTGGATGAAACTGGCTCCTATGAAACCAGAGAGTTCGATCTCGTGGTGCTCTCAGCAGGCATTCAGCCGCCTAAGGAGGCGAGGTTTCTTGCGGATACTTTCGGCATAGCGATCGATGAAAAGGGATTTGCAGTGAAACGGGCTTTCGATCCTGTTTCCTCCACGAAGGACGGCATTTTTGTGTGCGGACCTTTCTCGGAGCCGAAGGATATACCCGAAACGGTCATGGAGGCGTCCAGCGCAGCTGCAAAAGTGATGGTGGAGCTTGCAACGGTACGGGGAACCGAAGTTACGACCCGCGAGCTTCCACCAGAACGGGACATAACGGGCGAGCCGCCGAGGATCGGGGTGTTCGTGTGCCATTGCGGGAAGAATATAGGTGGCATAGTGAATGTTCCTTCAGTGGCTGAATATGCGCGCACGCTTCCGAATGTCGTGTATGCCACGGACAGCCTGTACACCTGTTCTTCGGATACGCAGACAGTGATAAAGGAACGGATCGCGGAATACAGGCTGAACCGCGTCATAGTGGCCTCCTGCTCTCCGAGAACGCACGAACCGCTGTTTCAGCAGACTATCAGGGAGGCGGGGCTCAACATACATCTTTTCGAGATGGCGAACATACGGGACCAATGTTCCTGGGTTCACATGCACGAGAAGGAAAAAGCAACGGAAAAATCCAAAGATCTCGTACGCATGGCCGTTGCCAAGGCAAGCGCCATCGAGCCTTTGAAATCCATACCGCTTAAAATGAATCAGAAAGCGCTCGTGGTCGGCGGTGGGCTTGCGGGGCTGACCGGAGCACTCGCGATCGCTGATCAGGGCTTCCCCGTCGTGCTCGTGGAAAAATCCGCAGAGCTCGGAGGCAATGCCTGGAAAATCGACAGAACGATCGACGGAAACGACGTGGGTGAATATCTGAAAGGAATCGTAACGAGGGCGAAAAATCACAGGAATATAACGATCATGACCGGTGCGGAACTGACGAATGTAGACGGGTTCATCGGCAACTTCGCTACAAAGGTGAGAAAACAGAAAAATGGGTCCGAGCCGGAGGAAGTGCTCGTGGAGCACGGCGTTGCCCTGATTGCCACAGGCGGAGGGGAATACAAACCGAAGGAGTATCTGTACGGCAAAAATTTATCGGTGAAGACGCTTCTAGAACTGAACGAGGCGATGGCGGATGAAGAATTCAACGTCCCTGACACCGCAGTGTTCATCCAGTGCGTCGGTTCCAGAGAACCGGGAAATCTGTACTGCAGCAGGGTCTGCTGCGCAGGAGCGATAAAAAACGCAATACGCATGAAGAAGGCAAAACCCTCCGCGAACATATTCATCCTGTACAGAGACATCAGGACGTATGGATTCAAAGAGAAGTATTACGGAGAGGCGAGGGACCTGGGGATCAATTTCGTGAGATACGAGCTCGATAACAAACCTTCCGTCAGGGAGGAAGGGGGGCGACTACGCGTGAGCGTGATGGATTCCGTGCTCCAGGCGGAACTCGAGATAGCAGCAGATATGCTGATCCTAAGCTCGCGCATAACGCCGAACCCCGATAATAGTCTTCTGTCGCAGTTCTTCAAAGTGCCTCTTTCCGGCGAGAAATTTTTCCTGGAAGCACATGTGAAGCTCAGACCCGTGGAGTTCGCAACAGACGGCGTGTATGTATGTGGCCTCGCCCACTATCCGAAGGACATAAACGAATCTGTTTCCCAAGGGCTCGCTGCAGCGGGAAGGGCGATCACGGTTCTGTCCAAGGATACTGTGGAAGGCGAGGGGAAAATATCCTGCGTGAACGAAGCGCGCTGCTGCGCCTGCGGTGCATGCGTGACTGTATGTGCGTATAACGCCATCACGCTCGACGAAGAACGGGGAGTCGCCGTTATAAACGAAGCGGTATGCAAGGGCTGCGGAGCATGCGCTGCAACCTGCAGATCTTCCGCGATCAATCTTCGGGGATTCAAAGACGAACAGATACTGCAAATGCTGAAGGTAGTGGTATGAAAGAAGTGCACGGAGTAAGAGCATGAGCGAAACCTGGGAACCGAAAATCGTGGCGTTTCTCTGCAACTGGTGCTCCTACGCAGGAGCCGACCTCGCAGGCGTAAGCAGACTCCAGTACGGCCCGAATATCAGAATCATCAGGGTACCCTGTTCCGGTCGAATTAATCCGTTGTACATAGTGAAGGCTCTGCAAAACGGTGCCGACGGCGTGCTCGTATCGGGCTGCCATCCGGGCGACTGTCATTACATAAGCGGAAACCTCATTGCAAAGAGAAAGTTTGCGCTTCTGAAAAGGTTCCTTACCTATCTTGGCGTGGAACCCGAACGGGTACAGTTTTCCTGGGTTTCCGCATCAGAGGGTGGCAGGTTCGCTTCGCTGATAAACAAGGTTATAGATGATGTGAAAAAGGTCGGCCCGTCGAAAAAACTGGTGAAGGATGTTTAAGGGTATGGATGCGATCGAGAAACAGATTCGGAGTATAGCGGCATCGCTGTTCAAAAATAATAAAATAGATATTCTCATCGGCTATGAGCAGGGAACTGTTCCGTTTCAGTCCCGCCCATACTTCCTTCATACCCCAGCAGGATCGGAGAGGGGAATGGAAGCGATAGCGCTAAACGGTTTGATATGGAACTCCTTCTGTACGAACAATCTTGCCGCATATCTTCCGAAATACTTCGAACGCGACCCGAGAGCGAAGAAAAAGGACGACAAACCGACGCTGCGGATCGGCATGGTGGTAAAAGGCTGCGATCTGCGTTCCGTGACCGCTCTCGTGAAAGAGCATCAGGCTCCGAGGCAAAACCTCGTACTCATCGGTATCCCATGCCAAGGCATGTACGACAAGAAAAAACTCGCTGCGCGGCTTACCATCGACGATGTGGTTTCTGTCAGCGAAACGGACGAGAAAACCCTATCAGTTACGACTAGAGGCGGTGCGACCCATTCGTTCGCAAAAGATGAGTATCTTCAGGATGCCTGTAGGGAATGCAGGTTCACGCTCCCCACCGGAACCGATATTCTCGTCGAAGGGAACCACAGAACCCCTGCAAAAACATCCTTCGGATCCATCGAAGCGTTTAACGCGAAGCCAAAGGAAGAGCGGTGGGAGTATTTCAAGCAGGAGATGTCCAAGTGCATACGATGCAACGCGTGCAGACAGGCATGCCCCACCTGCTATTGCAAGGAGTGTTTCGCGGACCTTCAGGATGTACGGTGGATTGGAGCAGGCATAGAACTCACCGATTCTATGCTCTACCACATTATCAGAATATTCCATCAGGCCGGTCGTTGCGTGGAATGCGATGCGTGTTACCGCGCATGTCCTATGGGTGTGGATCTGCGTACATTCACGAAGCGGATGGTTAAGGATGTGGAAGAGCTGTTCGGGTATGTTACGGATTTTTCACTGGAAAAAACGCCGCCCCTTTCGACGTTCAAAGAGGACGATCCCGAAGGATTCATCACGGAACCGTGACGGGGGAGAAGGATGAGCAGGATGGAAGGTGTCATACAGAAAAACGGACTCCCGGAACTGTTGCGGAAACTCCGCGAAACCGCGGAAGTGTTCGTTCCGCAGAAAAGCAGCACGGGAGTTGAGTTTTCGGAATATACGGACGGCTCCGCCGTCGAATACGGTTTTCTCAATACGAAGCTTTCAGTGAAGCGGATTTTTTTCCCTCAGCGGGAAAAACTGCTTTCGTTTGAGAAAAACACGGTTGCTGAACCGCCGTTGGAGCGGAAACGAACGATCGTATTCGGAGTTCGTCCCTGCGATGCTGCGAGTCTCATATATATGGATAAGGTATTCCGTGCGACGAACTCGCGGTTCGAGGATCGGTATTATCTTACGAAGCGCGAAAATTCCCTCATCGTCGCAGTTGCATGCAAAAGGCCAGGCCGTACTTGTTTCTGTACCTCTGTAGGCGGACACCCTGCGGGAACGGCGGGAGCCGATATTCTGTGCCACGAGTTCGGTGACGAGCTGCTCTTCGAGGCTGTTTCCGAAAAAGGCGAAGCTTTCATGAGGGAACACAGTGCTCAGTTCGTCCGTCCCTATAGCGCCTTGGCGAACGAGAAGGAAAAGCAGATGCGGGAAGCGGAAGGCATGCTCGTAGTCATGAGCCTTTCTTCCATAACCGAACGGCTCGATGCTATGTTCGACGATGCGGAATGGGACAGGATCACAGCGACCTGTCTTGGATGTGGGGCATGCACATATCTTTGTCCGACCTGCCATTGTTTTGACATAACGGACGAAGACAACGGGCGAGGTAAAGGTATACGGGTTCGCACATGGGACTCCTGCCAATATCCGCTTTTCACCGCACATGCCTCCGGACACAATCCTCGGGTGAACAAGAAACAAAGGATGCGCCAGAGGATTATGCATAAGTTTTCGTATACTGTGCATAATACGAACGATATCTTCTGTGTGGGATGCGGTCGCTGTATCGTACACTGTCCGGTGAATCTGGATATCCGGGATATGCTAAAAACATTCGTTTCCTAAGAGGAGTGCTCTGATCTATGAAGAACCCATATATCCCCTATCCTGTGACTGTTTCCAATGTCACTATAGAGAACGATGCCAAGGATCTGAAGACATTCAAGCTCACCTTCGACAGGGAAGAGGATATGAAGGCGTTCTCCTACATGCCGGGCCAATTCGCCGAGGTTTCGGTACTCGGAAAAGGCGAAAGCCCGTTCGGCATAGCCTCTTCGCCCACGGAAGAAGGGTATCTGCTGTTCACCGTGAAAAAAACGGGAACAGTGACCAAGGACCTTCACGAGTCCGAAGTCGGCAGAAAACTTGGAGTGCGCGGCCCCCTGGGCAACAGCTTCCCCTGGGATAGAATGGAAGGTAAGAACATACTCATCGTATCCGGCGGTTTCGCATTCACGACTCTTCGTTCATCCATTACCTACATGCTCGAGCCAAAAAACAGGAGCAGGTTTGGAAAGATCACTGCTGTGTACGGAGCGCGCGAGCCGGGTGAACTGCTGTACAAGCAGGTGCTTTCAAGCTGGAAATCGAATCCCGATATCGAACTCCATCTGACTGTGGACAGGGAACCAAAGACTCCGTGGCAGGGGAAGGTCGGGTTGGTGCCGAACATCGTAAAAGAAGTGAAACCATCTTCGAAGGATACCCTCGCGCTCGTGTGTGGGCCTCCCATAATGATCCGCTTTACCATACCTGCGCTTTTGGAGCTCGGTTTCAACAAAGAGGATATCATACTTTCTCTGGAAAACAGGATGAAATGCGGAATAGGGAAATGCGGAAGGTGTAATGTCGGCCACACGTATGTATGCGTACATGGCCCCGTGTTCACATTCGCCGAACTCGAAAAACTTCCCCCGGAATACTGAGCGATCGCGACCGGAACGGTATGACTGGCATGTCTGCTATCATCCTCTCAGGAGGAAAAGGGATGCGGATGGGGGGCATCGACAAGGCGTTTCTGCGGTTTCGCGGAAGCACGTTTATCGAACATAAGCTACGTATTCTCAAACCCTTTTTCGGCAGCATCTTTATTGTCACCAATACGCCCGACCGATACCTGGAACTCGAAGGCGGACGGGTGAGCATCGTGCGCGACGAGGCGCCAGATGGCGGTCCCCTCATGGGGCTGTACTCCGGGCTCAAGGCTTTGGATACGGATCATGCGTTCGTTTCTACGGTCGATGCCCCTTTTCTGAAAGAGGAACTTGTGAAGTATTTCATCGATGCTGCAGACGACTGGGATGTTCTTGTGCCAGAATGGAAAGGGTTCCTCGAGCCTCTGTGTGCGGTATATTCGCGCGCATGCATTCCCCATATCAGGGAAGCACTCTGGAGAAAGCGAATCGTCTCGTTTTACGGATCCGTAAACGTATACAAAATTCCCGAAGCAGTGATACGGACACTTGATTCTAAGGGAGAATCTTTTATAAATATTAATACCCGAGAAGAATACGAAGTATGGAAAATCTGAAAACGGCGTACAAGACCATCATGGACGATCATTTCCCCGAGGCCATGGAGATCAGCTTCGTGGATAAGGGAAAACGGCAGACTCTCGTGTATGAGAAAGTGTCCTGGCTTATAGGGGGAGTGAAAAAAGGCCTCAGATACGGGGAGAACCCGGGCCAGGAAGCAGCCATGTATAGGCTGGTGAACGGCAACCTTTGCCTCGGAGACGTTCAATTCATCAGACCGGGAGAATATCTCGCCTCGCATGTGGAACTGCTCCAATCCGGTAAACATCCGGGAAAGACCAATATCACCGATGTGGACAATGCGCTGAATATCCTGAGATATTTTCAGCATACGCCTTGTACGGTCATAGTCAAACACAACAACCCATGCGCTGTGGCGAAGGCAGATACACTTGTGGAATCCTATGCGCGAGCGAACATGGCTGACAGGGTCGCAGCGTTCGGCGGAGCCATAGCGTTCAACAGGGAACTCGATAAGGAGACCGCTGAACTCGTTTCTGAAAACTATGCCGAAGTCGTGGCAGCTCCTGATTTCGCTCCCGGGGTGCTGGATATGCTTGCGAAGAAAGAGAACCTCAGGATCATGAAAATTGGAAATATGGAACGGCTTGAACGGTTCATCGGAAAGCAGTATGTGGATTTCAAATCCCTCATAGACGGGGGAATAATCGTGCAGACGTCTTTTGTTCCCAAAGCGCGTACAAAAGAGGACCTTCTCCCTGCAGAGGTTACGCACAACGGGAAACGGTACGCCGTGAGGCGGCAGCCGACGGAGCGCGAGTACGACGATCTCCTGTTCGGTTGGCTCGTGGAATCGGGAGTGACGAGCAATTCCGTGCTCTATGTGAAAGACGGCGTGACAGTCGGAATTGGCACCGGGGAACAGGACAGGGTGGGGGTGGCGGAGATAGCTCGTGACAAAGCGTACAGGAAACTCGCCGACCGCATCTGCTTCGAGAGGTATAAGATGCCATTCAACGATTTAAAAGACGAGGAAAAGCGCCTCGAAATCGAAACCGAGGTGAAAGAGAAGAGGGGGGGGCTCATAGGAAGCTGCATGGTATCCGACGCCTTTTTTCCGTTCCGCGATGGCATAGACGTCGGCATCCGGGAAGGAGTTTCGGCTGTTATTCAACCGGGCGGAGCGATGCGGGACTACGAAGTCATAGAAGCCTGCAACGAAGCGGATGTTGCCATGGTGTTCACCGGGCAGAGAAGTTTCAAGCATTGAGGAAAATCGATCATGACCAGGTATGTAAAACCTTTGAATAAACACCTATAAGGAGAAGTGCATGAAAAAACTCGATCCAACGAAGATGAAGGACTGGGAGATTGCGGAAATCGCCGCTGAAAGCATGAAGACTGTGTATCAGCTCGCAGAAGAAATGGGGGTGGAAAAGATGGAGCTTTTCCCCTACGGCCACTACATCGGCAAGCTCGACTACATGAGCATCCTGAAGCGTCTGGGAAACAGACCGGACGGAAAGTACATCGAAGTGACTGCCATCACGCCGACTCCTCTCGGCGAAGGCAAAACCACAACTACCATGGGGCTGGTCGAGGGCCTTGGCAAGATCGGAAAAAAAGTCATCGGAGCCATACGGCAGCCCTCCGGAGGCCCTACATTCAACATCAAAGGATCGGCTGCAGGAGGTGGCCTCGCGCAGTGCGTTCCCCTTACGGAGTTCAGCCTCGGCCTCACTGGAGACATAGATGCGATCACGAATGCGCATAACCTCGCCATGGTTGCGCTCACCTCGAGACTCCAGCACGAGTTCAACTATTCGGACGAATACCTCGCGAAGAAGAAGCTGAAACGTCTCAACATAGATCCGAGAAACCCCGCCATAGGATGGGCGATAGATTTTTCCGCTCAGGCTCTGCGGGAAATAATCATAGGCCTTGGTTCCGATATGGACGGCTTCATGATGAAGAGTGGTTTTCAGATAACCGTATCGTCGGAGCTTATGGCGATTCTCGCTGTTGCACGCGATCTCAAGGACTTGAGAGAACGGATCGGAAAAATGGTTATAGCGTACAACAAGAAAGGGGAGCCTGTGACAGCATCGGATCTCGATGTGGCGGGAGCCATGACTGCGATCATGAACAAGGCGATTTACCCCAATTTCATGCAGACGATCGAAGGACAGCCGGTACTCGTGCATGCCGGGCCCTTCGCGAATATCGCCATAGGTCAATCTTCCATCATCGCGGACAGACTCGGGCTCAAGCTCGCGGATTATCACGTCACTGAGAGTGGATTCGGTGCGGACATCGGTTTCGAGAAATTCTGGAACCTGAAATGCAGGTTCTCAGGCTTGACGCCCAACGTGTCGGTCATCGTGTGTACCGTACGTGCTCTCAAAATGCACGGCGGCGGTCCGAAAGTCACGCCCGGTCAGCCTCTCGACAAGGCCTACACGGAGAAGAATACTGCGCTCGTGGAAAAGGGTGTGGAGAACCTCCTCGCCCACATCGAGACTGTGAAGAAGAGCGGCATTTCTCCGGTCGTGTGCATCAATCATTTTTACACCGATACTGATGACGAAGTTGCGGTGATCAGGCATGCTGCGGAAAAGGCGGGAGCAAGGGTTGCGCTGAGCAAGCATTGGGAACTGGGCGGAGACGGGGCAAGGGAACTCGCCGAAGCGGTCGTAGATGCCTGCAACACGAAGCCGAACTTCAAGTTCCTCTATGAAGACTCCACTCCTTTACGGGAACGTATCAACAGGATCGCCACCCAGGTATACGGGGCGGACGGGGTCACCTTCACGCCTGTTGCGGAAGAAAAGCTCAAGAAGATTGAGGCCGATCCCGTGCTCGGCAAACTCGGCACCTGCATGGTGAAAACCCAACTGAGCCTTTCTCACGATCCGTCGCTCAAAGGCAGGCCCAAGGGATGGACGCTTCCGATCCGAGACATACTCTCGTACAACGGGGCTGGTTTTGTGGTACCTGTCGCTGGGGATATAAAGCTCATGCCTGGGACAGCATCCGATCCTGCGTTCAGGTATATCGATGTAGATGTCAACACAGGCAAGGTGAAAGGATTGTTCTGATTTCGTTTTGGTACGATTTCGAAGCCGGGACTGCAAGCGCTTCCCGGCTTTTTTATGCGAAGGCGTAGGGGCACAAAACCTTTCAGATTCGGTATGCACTATGTGGAATATCGTCACCATAGCGCTCTGTGAATTTCCGTCACTCCGCTGATCTCCGAGATTGATACCTGGTTGCCTAGTGTTCCTTCAAAAACGCCCAGGAACTGTCTGAAATAGCTTTTCAGCGCAACAAGGTTGAGTTTTTGCGTGCGCTCCTGCATGGGGGTGAACAGGAGATCGATATCTCCAGTACGGGAATATATGTGCCAGGGATTGGAAGGAGAGTTTTTTCTGAATTCGAATATGACATGATTCGTTTCCATAGGTATTCCAGCAAGCCAGTACGTGTTCTCCGAATAGTACGTTTCGTTTACAAAGGCGGAGAGATTCGCTCCTGCTGGTTTGCCGTCCGTGCTGTGCCCCGAGAAAGCGGCCCAGGTCCAGCATGTTTCGCGTCTAAGAAAGCCTGCTGTCCAGTCCGACAGGAGGAAGGCGTCGTCTCTTTGCACCGGAAGCGGTGCTCCCTTATACATTATTTCGAGCCGGGTCGGAGCGTGCAGAACCATTTTTTCCGTGAACGTCCACCCATTGTGGGAAGCAGGGCTCGCCAGTCTGAGCGGTTTCTGAAGCGCTCTTTCGCATGGGAAAACACAGTCGAGCTTCAGTGTGCTTCCGAAATCTGCGGTGACGGATAGGAAAGAGCTGCTCTTCTCCACCACCGCCATGTTTTTATACGTTATTCGGTACGAATCGGGTTGCGTAGGAAAGGTTATGACTTTCCTGAACGGGCTTTTCGTTTCGTATTCGAAGAGTTTTCCCTTCGAAAGATCGTAGAGATAGCAGAAGATAGTGCAGAGGTACCCGAGATCGACGATACCGATGCCCGCGAAGAACTTCCCTGCAGTGAGGGCTATATAGTTGAACTTGTGGAATTTCCATGCTCGTCTGAACCCACGGATTTCTCGGTCGAAAAAATCCCTTAGGATGAACTCGTCGCAGTTGAAATCTATGCTCTCCTCGTGTATACGACCATATGCGACTGTGTTATCAGGACCGATGAGTCTGTACATACTCACTCCAGATCTTCATCGCGAAACTGCCTGCTCCAACGCATAGGTGTAGCCCTTGTCGAATGCAGAACCGTGATTCATGAATCTGTCAAGGTATTGTCCGCAATTGGAACCTATCTTGTTCTCTTCAAGCTCGCCTATGCTTAGAATGACCTCATAGCCACCTGCTTTCAATGCATCGATGACCGCATAGTTGCACTTTCCCGGAACGATATGCGATTCGATCCTGTTTTCAGAGGCACGTATCGTGGGATTCACCGGTGTAATTTTTACCAGGTATTTTGCCGGATCGAAATGCTTCAGTAATACATCGGTTTCAATAGGCATGGAATCCGCAAGCGCAAAGTTAAGCGTTATTTTTTTTCCACCCGGAGCATAGAATCGCTCTCCGTACGCCGCTATCCGCTTGAAGTCCCAAATCTTCACGGGGATGAGCCAGGATCGAAGTTCTACATCCGTCGTGTGAATGGAAAATTGAAGCTGGAATTTGCGATCGTAAAGTTTCCGCTTCACGGATAGGAGTCCCTCGAAAAAGGAATCCGTTCCGAAAGGCGCGATAGTGGAAATGGAGGGAAGAAGCCCCGGGGCATTGTATCTGTCGGGAAGAGCTGCCAAAGCCCCGATCACCGCACGGTTCATGGCAGGCTCGCCCATGCGTGCGAACTGGATTTTGAATTTTTTCGAAGGAACGGAGAAAGAGCCGAAACGGAGAGTTACGAGGTAATCGATCTGTGCAAAAAGTGCTTGTTCCGAGAGCTTGCCGTGGTACTGGCCTCCAGCGTCGCAGAACCTGCATCCCACGGGGCAGCCGTACAGGCTCGACACTATGATCACCCATTTATCCATCCGCGATAGAGGGGGTTGGACCGATTCGACGAATTCGACTTTTTTCCCTTGTTCGAGTTCCGCTACATAGACTGTTGCAATATCGTCCCTACCGGATTTCGCAAGAAGTTTCAAACATTCTCCTTTCATGACGGTCTTCATGATACACCAAACCGTGCGGAAATCAAGGAAATTTTTCTCGGGACTCGAGCGAGCGGTGCACGAGCATGGCTGCCTGAATGCCGTTCCCTGCGCTTATAGCCGCCTGGCGGCAGGAGCCGTTTTTCACATCCCCTGCGAAGAACAGCGTTGCACCCTCTATCTCGTGAAGAGCGTCGGCGAGAGAACCGACGATGAGGGACCGGTCTGCGGTTCTGCCTATAGCCACGAGGAGCAGATCAGCGCGCAGGGTTCCAGTTTTGCCGGAACCGGAGTCGAAGCAGGATATGCTGAGGGAATCGTCAGCCATAACCACAGAGGTGATCTCAGTATTTTTCTTACACGAAATGCGCGCGATGCAGGATACCCGCTTTTCGAGAAGGGGAAGGCACTTCGTTTCCGTCCCGCGGACAACAATAGTAACCGTATTATCCACTTGGGCAAGGGAAAGTGCGTAATCGTAGGCGGCGTCTCCTCCACCTACGATTACAATCCGCTTGCCGGACACCATACGTATGGGGTGCACCTCATGGAACGTACGGGACCGCACTGCTTCAGGCATGGTTTTTTCGATGGGGAGAATAACGGGCGAGGTACCTGTGGCGATTATGAGATATTCGGCTTCGATATTTCCTGAAGAGGTCGCGAGCGAATAAACGAATTTTTTATATTCGATGCCCAACACCTCTGCGTGGGTCACTTCGATCGAGAGGTGTTCCATGTGTTTTTTGAAACATTCCACAAGATCCGGACCCGAAATGCCTGTGTGGAATCCCGGATAGTTTTCCACCAAGTTCGCGTTCAGAAGCAGTCCTCCGACTTCCTTTTTTTCGAATAGAGCGAAAGGAATGCCGAACCGTTTCAATTGTAGTGCGGCAGCGATGCCTGCAAGGCCTGCGCCTATGACGGCGACTTTCATCGTATCTGCTCCAGAATTTCGGCGCAGAGCAGCGGATAGGCGAATCCGTGGGCTGCGCTCAGGAGGCTTGCAGTATGGAATGCTTCAGTATGCGTGGCTGTGCCGTCGATAGCGATGAAAGGTTCATATCCGCGGACAAAAGCGGAGCGAGCCGTGGTTTCGCAGCAGAGGTGCGTCATTACGCCGGTTATGACGAGCTGTCCGATGCGGCGTTTCGCAAGAAGCGCTTCGAGTTCGGTACAGTAAAAAGCGTCGTACTGCGTCTTTCTGAACAGGATTCCCTGAATATCGCTCAATTCCTGAACGAGGCCAATGTACGGATGATCCTCTGTCATGCTATCGTTCCAGAACCGCCCCATCATGCCTGCGTCCTGTTCCGTATTTACGTGCTGGGATATGAAAACGGGGGCGTTCCTATCCGCAAAAGCAGCCGCCAACATTTTGATGTTCCCCATGATGGCGGGAGCACTCGGAATGTATGCATGGCTTTCGGGGTTGAGGAAATACTCCTGCATGTCCAGTATGAGGAGGGCCGCTTTGGATACAGTGACTCTCACGGATCTTCTGTTAGACGTGGGAATTTCCCTTCGCAATTCGAGAGATTTCGAGGCAATGGTTTCCGGCTTGAAATACGCTTCTTTCACCGCATTTCCCGTGTTTTGATTGAAGAGAATCCCGTTCAGAGAAGCGGAATATTGCGTTCGGCGCAGAGCTTCAGCATCTCATCAGGCCATACGCTCGCCTGAACTTCACCGACATGGGCTTTTTTCAGCAGGAACATGCATATTCTGGATTGGCCGAGACCTCCCCCTATGGAAAGCGGCAGATCGCCTTTGAGTAGCATGCGGTGGAAATACAGGTCCTTCCTGGCTGTGGTTCCGCTCAGTTCCAGCTGCCGGAGCAATGCATCCGGATCAACGCGGATTCCCATGCTCGAAATTTCGAACGAACGACCGAGCACCTCATTCCAGAGGATTATGTCCCCGTTCAAACCCGAGAACCCTTCTTCGTTCTGCGAAGTCCAGTCGTCGTAGTCCGGAGCCCTGAGGTCGTGTGGTTTTCCGTCGGAAAGCGCTCCGCCGATTCCGATGATGAACACTGCACCCAGTTCCTGAGCGATCTTGTCTTCCCGTTCCCTCGGCCCGAGTTTCGGAAACCGTCGGAGCAGCTCTTCGGAATGGATGAAGTGGATCGTTTCGGGCAGGACGGGAACGAGATGCGGATAGGTTTCGTAGACGATGAACTCAGTACGTTTCAATACTTCATATATTCTTCGTACCACGTTTTTTAAGAACGCAACGGAACGATCTTTTTTGGTGATGACCATCTCCCAATCCCATTGGTCCACATAGAGCGAGTGCATATTCGAAAGCTCTTCATCCGCACGGATCGCATTCATATCCGTGTATATGCCGTATCCCGGTTCTATAGCGAGCTTCGCAAGTGCGAGGCGCTTCCACTTTGCAAGCGACTGGACTACTTCGGCTTGGGCTCCTCCCATATCCTTGATGGGGAAGGCGACTGGCCTCTCGACGCCCGAAAGGTTATCGTTGATGCCCGTATCCTTGAGCACGAACAGGGGGGCTGTGATTCTCCGCAGCCTGAGCTCGGCCTGAAGGTTCAATTCGAAAAAATCCTTTACTACTTTTATGGCTTTTTCGGTTTCGCGTATATCGAGCAACGGTGTGTAATCGGAAGGTAAGGTCAGATTCATCGGTAGTCTCCTTGCATGGTACGGAGATTGTAAAGCATTTTCAGGAAGTTCTCAACCTGATGATTGAGGCGGCTCTGCAAAGGAGAAAAGGCTGAAGAGCTCCTGACAAATATCTCTTCTCTGGATATAATGTCCCCATCAATTTCAAAGGAGATGCATGTGGCAGCAAAACTCATAAAAGGTTCAGAAATCCGCGAAGAGATTCTCGATGAAATCGCGAAAGAAGTTGCAGAGATAAAAGAGAAATACGGAA
>CAZWAS010000020.1:0-11744 GCA_964631915.1 uncultured Spirochaetales bacterium
CCTCGCGAGTTTTCACGAGCTCGGCAACAGGATGGCGATAGCGTACGTGGAACACGGAGAAGAATCGGGCAATACATTGATGCGGGAATTCGATCCAGCTGCGACCCGTCTTACGGATATCACCGACGGACTCGTGCATGCCTATCAGGAAAAGCTGGCCGAAGGATTCAACGATCTGCGCATACGCTCCTCTGTTTCCAGTTATGTCGGTATCGGCACCACCGTAGCTTCTATTGCGATCGGCCTTGTGCTCGCTTTTTTCCTCTCGAAATTCTTCTCATCCCCCCTTCTGCAATGCGTACAAGCCACAGAACAGATTATGAAAGGTAACTTGACGTCGGGAATCATAGTGAACCGGAAAAATGAAACCGGTGTACTTGCGAAAAACTTCAATATCGCACTCGAACACATCCGGGACGTCATTGTAAAACTAAAAAACAGCTTCATCGAACATCAGGCCGCGAGCGTCGAGCTGTCCGACAATATCGGACAAACGGTCTCTGCAGTCGCGGAAATCGCAGCCAACATAGCGTCCATGAAAAAACAATTCCGTTTCCTCGCAGACAACATCGATGCTTCTTCCGGATCCGTCGGGGAGATATTCACCCACATCAATGCTCTTATGGAACGGATCGAAGCCCAGGCAATGGCTGTGACGCAAACCTCTGCATCCGTCGAACAGATGTCCGCTTCGATCGGCAGCGTTGCGCGCATAGCAAAAGAGAAGGAACTGACGGCAAGGAACCTCACTACCGTTACATCGCTCGGAGGAGAAAAAATCCAGATCACCCACGACATAATTTCGAGCATTTCGAACAATGTCGACAACATGATGGAAATGATCCAAATGATCAACAATATCGCGGACCAGACGAACCTCCTTTCCATGAACGCAGCGATAGAAGCCGCTCATGCAGGGGAGTTCGGCAAAGGGTTCGCTGTTGTGGCGGACGAAATAGGGAAACTTGCCCAAGATACCGGCGAAAATGCGAAAATCATATCCAAGACCTTGAAGGAGATCATCGACGACATCGGAGAAGTCATGGAAGCGAGCAGGGAAAGCGGAGAGGCGTTTTCCCGCATAGATTCGGATGCAAAGGAAGTGGCAAGCGCCTTCATGGAAATAACGGCCAGCACAGACGAAGTCGCATCCGGAAGCAAGGAAATACTGAATGCCGTCTCGCAGCTGAAGGAGATAACCGAGTCCGTCAGAACCGGATATGCGGAGATAAAAAAGGGTGCTGAGGAAATAAACCGCTCTATCCAGGGAATCCATGATGTTTCTTCCGAATCCCTTTCAGGCATGGAAGAAATAACCATCGGAGCAGATGAGATCAACGCTTCAGTGACAAAGATATCGGATCTGAGCATACAGAACAACAAAAGCATCGAACGCCTCAGAGAGGAAGTCGAAGCATTCCAGACAGAAAACACAGGAAATAAGGTCGGAACAATCGACTTCGCCACTGCCCGGCTTCAACATCAGAACTGGCTGTCCAGAGTGCGGGGATTCCTCGAAGGCAAATCCACCTTGAACGAACAGCAGGTGGTTTCCCATAAAGAGTGCGATCTGGGTAAATGGCTGTACAGCACGGGGCTTGCAACATATGGCGACCTTCCGGAGATGAAACAGCTCGAAGCTGTTCACGAAGCGCTGCATAAAAAGATCAGAGAAATCGTCGTATCAAAGCAATCCGGCGACGAGGGATCCGCACAGAGAGGATTCGACGAATTCCTCGCGATCTCCTCTGCAGTGATGGATACGCTCACCGCCCTTGAAAAACGTTTCAAAACATAGTTTTTTTCGGGGAATAATTGACTTGCATCAATGAATGCATCCCTGTTTATCCGTATATTCTTTGTAGCATACCATCTAGGAGGAAAGGAATGAAACGCAAAGTTATCGAAATAAACAGGGACGAATGCAACGGATGCGGTTTGTGCACCACAGCATGCGCGGAGAATGCTCTCGTGCTCGACGAAGAAGGAAAAGCCAAACTGGTCCGCGAAATTTACTGCGACGGCATGGGTGCGTGCCTCGATGTGTGTCCTACAGGAGCCTTGAAAATAATAGAACGCGACTGCGAAGAATACGACCCGAACGCGGCATACGAGTACGTAAAAGCCACCCGCGGCGCGCAGGCTGCGGAAAAAGTCCACGGAATCGAAGAGGTGCACAGGGACGGAACACGGAAAAACCAGGACTCGCATCACCATCATGGCCGCGAGGCTGAGCACGGAGAACGCTTAGGCTGTGGATGTCCGGGTTCCATGGCAAGGGAAATAAAGAAGGCTCCGGTTCGGCAGCAGGAAGTCGAATTCCAAGGAAAAGCCAGATCAGAGTTGAGCCAATGGCCCATTCAGCTCCACCTCGTATCTCCCGCCGCTCCGTATTTCAACGAATGCGATCTACTCATAGCAGCAGATTGCACGGCATTCGCGCTCGGAAGCTTCCACCAGGAACTGCTGAAGGGGAAAAAACTCGTCATCGCATGTCCTAAACTCGACAATACCTCGCACTATGTGGACAAGCTCGCAGACATCATCAGAAACAACACGATTTATTCGCTGACCGTAGCGATCATGACTGTTCCCTGCTGTTCTGGCATGTACCGGATCGTGCAGGAAGCAGTCGAGAAGTCGGGTAAACACATAGCAGTGAAAAAGGTACTCGTGGATCTCGACGGGAGTATCGTATAGACGGCGGAATTTGCGTTTTCAGGGTCGAACTCGTATAGTTTACTCCATATCCAGTTGGAAACTTGGTTTCTTTCTGGTAGAATCCGGAAGCCGGGTCTGCGGGCTTCCGGAATATAATACTCCAACGGAGCAGGATATGAAAAAAGTAAAATCGGTGATACTGAAACGCATTCTCTTGCTCACATCGTTCATGACTGCCTTCATAGCAGTCGATCTGGTCGTCATATTCATTATGTTCTCCAATATGGATGGGCTTGCAAATGCCATCGATTTGTCGGGTGCGGAACGGATGCGAACGATGCTGCTCGGCTCGTACGGTACCACGTATTTCCAGATCATGACGGACAATGTGGCCGACAAAGAGGAACAGGTAAAACCCGTGCGCTCAGGGATCGAGAAGGAAATAGTAACATACGAGAAAATTATGGACGGTCTGGTGAACGGGAATATGGAGCTTGGCCTTCCGAAGACCACGGACAGAAAAATCCTCGCCCTGGTGGAAGAATGGAAAAAGGACTGGTATCCCTTCAAAGAAGCGCTGATCACCATTCAGAAACCGGGCATCTCAGCCTGGGATATGGCGCAGGAACTCCAAAAAATCAAGGTGTTCAAGGCCATAGAACTCAAGGATAAAGTGAATGCAGTCGTGAATGCGTATACCGCGCTTTCAAATGCAAGGCTTTCTCTTATCAAAACGCTCCTTATCATCATTATAGGGGCGGTTCTCTGCATAGCAGCGGTCATAATCCTTTTCATGCGCAGAGATTTGCTTCCCATCAGAAAACTTGTATCCGTGCTGGAAGCACTGAGCCGGCGCGATCTCACGGTACGCTCCAATCTGAGGGCAAAAAACGAAATAGGGAGCCTCGGAGAGACATTGGACGATATGTCCGCTACCTTGGATGAATTCATAGGGAAAATAAAGGCGGCTTCCAAGGATGTGGAATCCTCTAACCACAGTCTCGTCTCCGCCGTCGAAGAATCCGGAGCTGCAATACGGGAAATGGTCGCCTCCATAGACAGCATAAACTCGAGCATCGCTAAATCCAAATCTGTGATACGGGAGAATGTCATCTCGGTGCAGGAAACCATGAAGCTCACCGAAGACATACGTAAGAACGTAGACGGCCAGGCAAGCGCTGTGGCGCAAAGCTCTGCCAGCGTGGAGCAAATGGTGGGATCCATCGGCTCAGTGGGTAAGAACACGGAACGAGCCAGGCAGATAAGTGAAAAGCTTTCGCATACTGCCAAGACCGGCAACGAAAAAATATCGGCTACGATCAAGGCCATCCAGGAAATATACAAGGCATCCGAAAAGATATCGGAATCTCTAGTAGGCATTTCCAAAATTGCAGCCATGACGAATCTTCTGTCCATGAATGCCGCAATCGAGGCAGCGCATGCGGGAGACGCAGGCAGAGGGTTTGCAGTAGTCGCACAGGAAATACGGAACCTCGCAGAAAGTTCTTCGCTGGAGGCAAAAAATATACGGCAGATCATTCAGGAAACGCTGGAAAGAATCAAGCACGGTACGAAACTTTCGGAAGAAGCGGGCAAAGCCTTCACGGAAATCATGGAAGATATCAACCTCACTGTGGATACGAATATCGAAATCGCGAACGCGATGAACGAACAGAAAGCAGGTACGGATGAAATACTCAAATCCATGGAACACCTCGTACGGCTGTCTACGGATATAGGAGATGCGGTTCAGAAGAACACGGAAAATAGCAAAGGTCTAATGGATTCGACCCTCAAGCTCGAACGGGTGTCTGACGAGATCGTGAATGCGTCTAACGAACAGAAGCTCGGCGGAGACGAAATACTCCAGGCCCTTCAGATGCTTCAGGATGTAGCGATCACGAACAAGGAAATCGTGGACGAACTGAATGCGAAAATTGCCGAATTCAAAGTAAGCGGTACCTGATAAGCATGAAGCTGCACACTTACCTCCTTATATTTGCCACAGCGATCGTCGCTCCTCTGTGGAGCGGGCAGGGCGACAGGATAAAAGGCCTCGTCCCCGGCAAACCGGTGAGCGGAATCATTGAAGTGACTGCGGATCGGCCCGACTTCGTCACATACAGGTTTTCGGTTCCGAAATCGACCGTCGCACTCCGCATCACCTTGTCGGATTCCCCTGCGGATCTCGATCTCTTTCTCAAACACGGTTCTGAGATAACGGATTACGACAGTGTAGACACGTCCGTGGCTTCGGATGATTACAATGAAACAATTTTTCTCACGCGGTTCACAGACCCGCCCCTCAAAGATGGCACATATTATCTGGACATAGCGTATCAGCGGCCAGCCTTTCCCATTTCAGGGAGGAAAAAGCTCGATTTTATTCCCTTCACCCTATCCGTTGATTTAGTGCCTGCCCGGATCGAGGCGGTGCTCGCTCCCGGCAAACCGGTCAGGTCCGTGCTCGAGCCGGATCAGGGGATGATAACGACATTCGTCGTGGACGTTCCCCTTTCCGCTCAAGCCTTGCGCATAGACCTGTACAACCTCTATGGCGATGCGGATCTTTTTATACGGTACAGGGAACTTCTCATACATCCACAAGATGCGGATGTGGTAAGCGAGACACCCTTGGGCAGGGAGACGGTCGTCCTGACGAAGCAAGGTCCCGATCAGCTCAGACCAGGTACGTATTACATAACTGTCGTGGACCAATCATGTTTCGAGCGAAGAGAGGAGTTCTCCATCATAGCATCTTTCAGGGAAGATCCGCCGGAATCCCTTACGAAGCTTCCCGTATTGCCCATCTACAAGGATCCGCTCGAACGTTGCTTGCATGCCACCGTAGAAGTCATCGGGGAGGCCGGAAAAGGGTCGGGCTGTATCGTGAGTCCGGACGGGCTCATACTCACGAACTGGCACGTGATACGCGGTTTTTCGGGAAAAGTTTCGGAGACTATCTATGTGGCGTATACGATGGATCCGGCCTTTCCGCCTGAAGAACTCTACAAGGCAATGCTCCTCGAGTTCGACGAACAAAAGGATATAGCGCTCCTGAAAATCTCGAAAGGCCTGTACAACCAGAACCTGCAGATCGGAACTGTATTCCCGATTCTGGTTTGCGGCGACTCCGAAAAACTCAGGATCGGAGATTCCCTCGGGTTCCTCGGATATCCGAGCATCGGGGGCAGAGGTTCCCGCGTCTCGATTTCATATACGAAGGGCATAGTGAGCGGTTTCGACCAGACCTCGCTAGGGAAAATAATCAAGACGGACGGAGTAATAACCAGTGGGAACTCCGGAGGCGCCGCGCTCAACGAAGCATTCGAACTCATCGGCATACCCACATCCGTCATCGGAGATGATGCGGGCCAGATGGGTTATGTGCATCCCCTCAGCATGATTCCCGATTCCTGGTTGAGGCTGATCCGCGAACACGCGGGGAACTGAGTCATTTCATCTGTTCTGCGAACATGGTTTCAAGATCTTGTTTCGCTTTCGCGAGCACTTGTCCGTACTGAGCGTCGAGCTGAGCTTTGTTCTGCCTAAGGAGCGCCATGAATTCAGGGTCGGCGGTCGGATTCAGTTTCACTTTGGTACCAATCTGTTTTGAAATTTCCTGCTCTTTCTTTTTCAACCTCGGGCCGTATTGCGCTTCCAGTCCTTCCTGAAGCCGTTTCTGATCCTCCTGATACTGCGCAAAAAACTTCTCGAGCTGCTGAATGAGAAATGCAGTCTGCTTCTTGTTGGGGATGACCGCGTTGAGCGCTCTACCCAACGTCTTCAGTTTATCGGCGGAATCGCCTTCTTGGGGGAGCTGGAGGTTCCCTTTTATCACCTGAAAAATGCCTTCGAGAATCCACGCCTTTTCCTTGCCGCTGAACTTCGAAATCTGCGCTCCGAGGTCGGTATCTGGATTATCCGGATCGTTCAGGAACCTGGATGCCATCCGTTTCCCTTCCTGTTCGATCTCATGCGCTTTGAGCGATTCCTTATCGTTGGTCACATCCTGCGTTCTTTCCATCGCGAGTTCCAATGCGGTTTTTATCTGTCCCATGTGCTGTTCCTTGTATGTCCTTTTTCGATAAATTTACTTATCTTTTCAGCAAGGATCAAGTGGAATGAGTTTCCACTATGCCGTCTTCCGTGGCCAACCACTCGAGACGCTGATCGTATGGCCCTGTAGGAACACGGCTTATCAGTTGCTCCCTGAAACAGACGCCCATGCAGATGATATGATCCCTGTATCTGGCTATATAATGATCATAAAAGGCCTTTCCCCTGCCCAGCCTGTTTCCGGCGGTATCGAATGCAAGACCAGGGGTGATCATCAGTACGTCGCCGTGCCTGTACAGCGCAGGATCCACTAAAGGAGCCTCTTCGCTCGGTTCGCGGACACCATAAGGATGCAGCACCAATTCGCAGCCCGGATCCGAAATGCTCCTGAAATCCATATCGCCGTTTCCCCGCATTCTGGGGAAACCCACGATTTTACCCTTTGCCAAAGAAGCCGTTATAAGCCCCGCTGTTCTGAACTCTTCTGGCAGGGGAAGAAAGCATAATACCACCCGGGCCTGTTCCCAAAGCCGACTTTGAAGGATGAATCCGGAAATACCGGCGCTTTTCCTTTCTATATCGGCCTGCGCGAGCGCTTTGAGGGTTTGTTTCATGCGTTTACGGAGTTCCTGCTTTTCGATATTCATGCAAACCGCCTTTTCCGTTATTCATAAGGGAAATATAGGTTCCATTCGGCACCTGGGGAGTTCGTATATTCTATACGGCCTTGTAACTGGTCTGCAAGGGCATAGACCAGTTGCAATCCTAACGCATGCTCTTCTTCCTTATGCGCATCCAGGGAAAAACCGTTCCCGTTATCCTTGACCATGAGATGCAGCGTATGATCTTCCTTACTGAGTTTTATCCATATACATGGAATACAGGAATGTTCCATGCCAATGAATGCATATTTCAGCGAGTTGTTTACGAGTTCGTTCACAAGGAGTCCCACAGACATGGCCTGATTTATAGTGATATACACCGCTTCGCATTCGCTCATGAGTTCCGGTTTGCCGTATTCGGTTCCGTATGAGGAGATTATCTTTGTAACGAGCGATACGAGAAAATCTTCGGCATGAATTCTCGAAATGTCTTCCGACTGGTACAGCATTTCGTGCACCAATGACATGGCGAGTATTCTATTCTGGTTTTTCATGACTATGTGTTTCAAATTCTCGTCGTCCGTGGTTCCGAGCTGCAGATTCAGCAAACTCGAGATGATCTGCATATTGTTCTTAACCCTGTGATGCACCTCCCGCAGAAGCACTTCTTTCTCCCGAAGCGATGCCTCCGTCTTTTCGTATTCCATGGTGAGGAGCGCATGTGCCGTATCCAGCTCTTCGGTCCTCCTTCTCACGAGAAATTCCATTCGCCTCATATTCCTGAGCGTGAAAAACAAAAGAATATCGATAAAACATACGGTGAGTAAAAACAGACCGCTGCTCAAGAATCGGTTCAGGTTCTGAAATCTGCCGGAAGCAACTTTTCTGTACGCTGTTATTTCCCACATTCTGTCTGCGACTGAAAAACGGGACGTACCGGAAACGTATGTAGAAACTATTTCTTCGGAATAACGCGTCAAAGCTTGATCGGAGGAATCCTCGATCGCTGCATCGTTGAAATACAGGTATCCCTTGTTTGCAGGATCCGTTATGTCCGCAAGCAGAAAGTTGATACCAGAGAATCCCATCACATCCAGCGTGCGCTCGACGCCCTGTGTGATGTTAAATAATCCCAAACTGAGGCCCATAAGGGTTTCTCTTGTCTCCACAGGAGGCGCCGAATCGGATTCCTTGAAAGCGGCCAGGAAAATGCCTATGCTGTAGGATTTTTTTTCGTCTTGCACGAGATACACACGTGCCGTGGATACGGGGATCTTTTCCCGGATGCTTTTTTCTATGGCATCGACCCGCGCCTTCAGAAGCGGCGCATGGCCTAATGCTGTTTTGTTTTCTTCAAGCGGTTCTGCATAGAACACGGGAAAGTATTCGTCGCGTTCCTCCGCGACAATCAAACTTCCGTTCTCGTCCCTGTCGGTGAATTCGAAGTCGGAGAGACCATCCTGGTGAGCCAATTCGATATAGCGCTTCCGTTCATTGCGCCGCACATACGGAATCCATTCCAAAGCCCGTATCTCTGGATATCTTGCGAGCATAGGTGCGGTGAATATAGCGAAATCCTTACGGGTAACCATATCCGAAGCTTTGAAAAAGGCATTGATCGAATAAAGCGAATCTATGAGTGCGCCGAAACGCCGCTGAATGCTGATGGAAATAAGGTCGGTTTCCCGTTTCATCTCCACGAGCAACCGCTCCCTGTTCGCCTGATCGAAAAAACGGTAGGAGCTGTACCCTCCTACGATCCCGCCTGCGGTGATGACAAACATTATTACATAAATCAGAAGGTTCCTTGAAGCATCTGCCTTTTTCACCGATATCTCCTCGGATCGCCCTGAATTTATGATAACCGTTCGCTCATAATTAATCCATACGAATAATTTATTGCATTTTTGAGAATTTCACGGTATAGTTTTTTCTACAATAATTGATTAAATTGAGTACTCCACAATTCCAAGGAGGATCGGATAATTGCTGAAGAGAGTCAAGGGAAGGAAGATCAAGCTCGAAGGCTTTAACAATCTGACTAAATCCTTGAGTTTCAATATCTACGACATATGCTATGCGCGGTCTCACGATTCGCAGATGGAATATCTGGAATACGTGGATAAGCAGTACAATTCCGAAAAACTCAACAAAATGGTTGAAGAGGTCACGTGCATTATCGACGCGAAGCTTCTCCATGTATCCACCCAGGATTACGAACCCAGAGGCGCGAGCGTGACTGCTCTGATCAGCGAAAGCGATATACATACGAGCGCCGCGGAAGAGCATAAAGCGCTTGTGGGGCATCTTAATAAAAGCCACATAGCGCTCCATACGTATCCTGAAAACAATCCGGCGACCGGCATATCCACTTTCAGAGTGGATATCGATGTGTCCACCTGCGGAATGATATCTCCATTACGCGCTCTCGATTTTCTCATAAATAGCTTCGATTCGGATGTAGTGCTCCTCGATTATAGAGTACGCGGGTTCACAAGGGATTCTCGTGGCACTAAGCTCTTCATAGACCACGAAATTGCGTCCATACAGGATTACATACCGGAAGAGGTACTCGACGAATACCTCGCGTACGATATCAACATCATTTCGGACAACATCTTTCACACGAAAATGAAAAAAAAGGAAATCAAACTGGAAAACTATCTCTTCGGGTCGGAGATCGAAGTGTTCAGCAAGAGCGAACGCAAGAAGATACGCGACAAGCTTAAAAAAGAGATCCAGGAAATATTCGAGTGCCAAAATTTCTGAGAAGCTGCCATGCGGAATAAACGCATTATTCGGGAATGGCTCAATGCCGGATCGGGTTTTTTTTATACGGTGGAAGAAACCGTGTACAAGGGGAAAACCCGATATCAGGACATAGAGCTCGTACGCACGCACGAGTACGGTACCGTACTTCTCCTCGATGGAGTGACTCAGGTCGTACAGAAGAACGACTGGCAGTATCACGAACCCATGGTGCATTTCGCTATGCTTTCCCATTCGAATCCGGAAAAGGTATTGGTCATCGGAGGCGGGGACGGAGGGATCCTCAGGGAAGTCCTACGCTATGCCTCGGTACGGAACGCCGACCTCGTCGAACTCGACGAGGAAGTGGTGTCTTTCTCCCGAAAGTACCTGCCGGGCATTCACGGAGGAGCTTTTGAGGACAGACGGGTCGCCATCCATTTCGAAGATGGACGGAAGTTCGTCGAACGGAAAGCTTCACAGTACGATGTCGTCATCATGGATATGACGGATCCCCAGGGCCCTTCGCGGTTCCTCTACACTAAGGAATTTTTCGATTCGGTAAAGGCTGCGATGAAAGACGAACGTGCTCTGTTCGCCATGCACAGCGAATCGCCCATCACGAGGCCGCAGGCTTTCTCCTGTATCGGCAGTACCCTCGGTTCCGTGTTCCCGATCGTGCGCAGGGCGTATGTCTTCATACAGATGTATGCCACCCTCTGGTCGATATCTGTAGCTTCGGTGGGCACGGATATCGCGGAGCTTTCCGAACGGGAAGTGGACGAGCGCATCGAAAGGCGCAGGCTTCCCCGCTTGAACATGATAAACGGACCCTCATGGAAGAGCATGCTCGTCGAGTATCCCTACCTGAAAGAAATACTTGCAACACAAGGAACGCTCATAACGGACGAGCATCCCGATTTTCCCGATCATTTCACTCAGGACGGTCGCTGAGGCGGCGAACCGCCGTCCTTTTCCTTCTTTCCTTTCACTGCGAAAAACGGTTTCACGAGCAGAAGAAAGGACAGCCCGAAACACAGGAGCACCCAGGTAACAGAAACGACAATGAGAACCGACTTTGGGAGGCTCCCTTTCAGGAGTATGACTGCGACAATGCCCCCTCCTGCTCCCACAATGTTGCCGATAAATGATATGATGATGAAATGCATCTGGGTTTTCACCTGTTTTCCCGTGTTCGTCGTATTGCGTTCAGCACGCATTTCTATCTTCGGGGATAAGGAATGGAAAGTCAACAGGAATATATGATTCGGCATCACATACTGGATAGAGGAATCAGCGATGCGGCCGTGGTGACGGCGATGCGCAGCGTTCCGCGGCACAGGTTCGTGCCTCAGGATCAGATACCCGCCGCATACGAAGATCACCCTCTTCCGATCGGCCACGGACAAACGATCTCGCAGCCGTACATTGTCGCTCTCATGAGCGAGCTCTGCTGCATCGGTAAGCAGGACAAGGTGCTCGAAATAGGCACAGGTTCTGGATATCAGACTGCGATTCTTTCCCTTCTTGCGAAAGAGGTGTATTCCCTGGAAGTCATTCCTTCGCTTGCGTTGCGTGCCCGCAGGCTCCTTGAAGCACTCGGTTACGCCAATGTGCATATCATAACAGGGGACGGCTACAACGGGTATCCCGATGCCGCACCGTACGACGCCA
>CAZWAS010000020.1:11767-17283 GCA_964631915.1 uncultured Spirochaetales bacterium
ATACCTGTGGTACTCATCGAACAGCTCAGAGAGGGTGGAAGACTCGTGGCCCCGGAAGGAGAAGGCGTGCAGGATTTAGTGAAGCTGACGAAAACGTTTGGAAAGATATCAAAGCAGTACGTATGCGGCGTATCCTTCGTTCCTATGGTACGCAGCGACACGTGAAATCAGGAGTTTTCTTTTTCCGTTGGGGTATCCTCCTCGGGCAGCGTAAAGAGCTTCACCTTCGAAGATTGTTCCTCCTCTTCGTTCAACTCCTCGATGAGGCTTACGGTTTGGAAGGGTATCATAAGATGTTTGGCCGTGCCGAAATTTTTCAGTATCTCGTCATCCTGAGGATTGATGATGATTTTCGGGCCTTTGGGGAAAATGAGATCTTTGATCGACACGAAGTACGGATGCGTAAGATCGAGACTCCGCGCGGTCAACTGTATCGGTTTGCCGTTCCAGGTGAAATGAACTCTGTAAATAGACACACAACGCTCCCTTCAAGCAACAGTATTCTCTGAGCCGTCCTCAAGCATGGATGCCGAGAAGCTTCGCGTATGCAGCGAGATTGCCGTCCACCCCTTTCCCCGAAAGGAGCTGTTTCGTCAGCACTTTACCGAGCTGTACACCTTCCTGATCGAAGGAATTGATATTCCATGCAAAGCCTTGAAACATGACCTTGTTCTCGTAATGCGCAAGAAGCGCACCGAGCGCCTTGGGAGTAAGCCGTTTTCCATACAGAAGGCTCGACGGCCGTTCTCCGGGGAAATGCCTGTTCGGATATTTGTCGTCCTTGCCCAGGGCAAACGCTATAATCTGAGCAGCAAGATTCGCATTGAGCTTCGTTTGGCTCGTGGATCCCTCTATGGATATGTCTTTCCCGAATTGCGATTCTTCGAATCCGATGAACTGCAGAGGCACCGTATCGGTTCCCTGATGAAGCAGCTGATAGAACGAATGCTGTCCGTTCGTACCAGGCTCTCCGAATACCACAGGGCCCGTGGCATAGGCTACTGGCTGCCCGAACCGGTTCACCCGCTTGCCGTTGCTTTCCATATCGAGCTGCTGAAGATGCGCGGGAAACCGCGACAGCGCCTGGCTGTAGGGGAGAATCGCGGTACACGGCATGCCGAGCACATTCCGTTCGTATACGCCGATAAGGGCATCCATGAGGCAAGCGTTCCGCGTTATGTCTTTTTCCAGAGCGAGGGAATCTGCTTCGTGCGCCCCCTCGAGCAGTTCCTGAAACACGTCGGAACCGAATGCGAGGCTGAGCACCGCAGCGCCGACTGCGCTCGTGGAGGAATATCTGCCTCCGATGTAGTCGTCGATATAAAACGCATCGAGGTACTCCGAGGATTTCGCCAGGGGGCTCGTTTCGCTCGTCACTGCGATCATATGTTTTCTCGGGTCGAGGCCAGGAATGCCCGACTGCTTCATCCTCTCTACGACGAAGCTCATGTTGGTGAGCGTCTCTTGCGTGGTTCCGCTTTTCGACACCATGATGAACAAAGTCCGTTCGAGATCGACGCAATCGAGCACTTCGTTCGCATCGTCCGGATCTACGTTCGAAATAAAAAAAGCCTTGAGGAAAAGGGAATTTTTTTTCTGCACGACATAATTTTTCAGAGCGAGATACAACGCGCGCGGGCCGAGATCGGAGCCCCCGATGCCGATCTGCACTACAGTCGTGAAGTGCTTGCCCGTGGATCCGCAGATATCGCCCGCGTGAACTTTTTCAGAAAACAACCGTATCCGCTCGAGCTGTTGTATATAAAAAGCGTGAAGCCTTTTCCCTTCGGCCTGCACATCGGCGCCGAGGCGCCCCCTCGTGAGGTGATGGAGCACCATGCGGTTTTCGCCCGTATTCATGATTTCGCCGTTCAGAATCGCTCTGTACTTTGCAACGAGCTCTTGCTCTTCGCTGAGCCTCTGAAGAAGAGTCGCAACAGCATCGTCGACAGGGCATGCCGCATAATTGAATGACAGGCCTCCACCGGCAGGAATGTCGGATTTCCGAATCCTTTCGGGTGTGAGTATCCGCTTCAGGGACACAGGTGTTGTAAGGCTGCGGAGTTCCCGGAAAGCGGTTGCCGCATCGAGGTTGTGGTATTGAGGGTTCATACGGTTCAGTTCCTCCCGAAATTATCGTTCAGCATCTCCGAGAAGGGGAGCGGTATCGCGATTTCATACCCTTGAGCGTAATCGACTCCTATTTCCTGAAGCCGAACCTTGATATCGCTGTCCTTCACGAATTCGGCGATGGTCTTAAGACCCATGACATGCCCAATATTGTTGATCGCAGTCACCATAGCTGAGCTCACCGGATTATGCATGAGATCCTGTACGAAACTTCCGTCAATTTTTAGGTAGTCCACTGGCAAGGTTTTCAGATACTCGAAGGATGAGAAACCTCTGCCAAAATCATCGAGTGCGAAGGTGCATCCGATTCGTTTCAGCTCTTTGATGAAATGATTCGCCTTAGCCATATTCTCAATGGCGGATGTTTCGGTTATCTCGAAACAAAACGCTTCAGGTGGAACCGCTATGATGCGGAACTGTTCGAGGATGTAATCGAGAAGTGTCTCATCCGCTATGGAAGATCCGGAAAGGTTGATGGAAAATAGCTTGTTGTTCGGACAGTCGTTTGCAAGCTGCTTTTTGTACTGCTGCAGCGCAGAGCGGATGACCCACTTGTCTATGGTGGGCATAAAGTTGTACCGTTCCGCAGCAGGAATGAAATCGGCAGGCGGAACCATATTCCCGTCTTGATCCATGAGCCGTATGAGGAGTTCGCACTTCTTCCTCTCTCCGTTCATCGGCTGAAGCGGTTCTATAACTTGGTAATAGAGGCGGAACCGATCTTCCTCCAGCGCTCGGGTAAGGTGCGATATCCAGTTCATCTCTCCTCTACGCTTCAGGAACATATTGTCCGATGTTTCGTAGACCTTTATCTTGTTCCCACCTTCTCCCTTTGCGAGATAACAGGCATCGTCCGCAGCAGCGAGAATGCTGTGTATGTCTTTGCTTTCGTGAGTAATCGGCACTACCCCGATACTGGCGCTTATGGCAAACACCATATCCTGCCATGTGAACCTGAACAAGGAAAGCTGATCCTTCACGAGGTTCGCTTTGGACAAAGCGAGTTCCAGAGAGCTTTTCTCGAGGAGCACTGCGAATTCGTCGCCTCCGAGGCGGGCGCATGTATCCGTGCTCCTGAACGTGTTCTTCACGATATCCGACACCTGTCTGAGCAGCTCGTCGCCTGCGAGGTGTCCGCATGTATCGTTTATGATCTTAAACTGATCCAGGTCGAGATATATGAGAGCGTGCGAATTATGAGTGGATTTCGAATTTGCAAGAAGGTTCCCCATTTTGATCGAAAACTCGGACCTGTTCACCAGGCCCGTAAGGGAATCATGACTCGCCTGATAGGAAATGGTGTCGGACATACGTTTTATCTGCGAAACATCCCTGAACGCATAGACTTGTCCGTCTATGCCGGATTTCTTGTCATGTATCTGAGCTACGGTCCCTTCGACATCGATGGTGATGCCTCGTTTGTTCGTCAGAAGCACATTGTCAAAAAACCAGGGGGCAGTCTGCTGCACCTGAGGAATTATTGCGGAGAAGACGATCGGCTGTCGCGATTTTTCATCGATGAGGTTTAAAATCTCATTGAGAGGAAGATCCTTAGCCTCCTCTTCTTTCCATCCGGTTAGCTCTTCAGCCACCGGATTCATGAATTGTATTCTATTCTCCGTGTCAGTCGCTATGATGCTGTCTCCTACGCTGTGGAGTATGGCGGAAAAGAGACGCTCCTGTTTCTTTAGCTTCCTCTCGATGGTATCCTTGTACAGCGCTATGTCTATGGTCGTGTACAGTTCCCGCTCTTTAAACGGCTTGAGTATATAGCCGAAAGGTTCGGCGATTTTCGCTCGTTCCAGCGTTTTCTCATCTGCGTACGCAGTGAGGAATATGACGGGAATCTGGTACTTGCTTTTGATGACCATCGCGGCGTCTATGCCGTCGCTCTCCCCCGCGAGCATGATGTCCATGAGTATGATATCCGGACGGAGCTCGCCTGCTTTTTCGACGGCAGCCTGGGCAGTCGAAACCAGGGCAGGTATCAGATAGCCGAATTTCTCGAGTCTGCGTTTCAGGTCTAAAGCTATGATCTTTTCATCTTCGACTATCAGTATTGTTTTGCTCATACCTACCCATCATCAGGCATTCTCAAAGGTTCAGCACCTTTTTCAGTATTTCCGGCTCGAGTCTGAACGGAGAACCCTTCCCCTGAAGGAAATGATGCACCTCAAGGAGATGAATTGAAAGTTCAGAATAGATGAGAGAGCGTTTGTTGTCAAGATTTTCGACCTCGACATTCACTTTCCTGAAAATTCCGTCCTGGAACGGACAAGGGAGCCTCCCGCGTGCCTCGTCTACACGAACGACCCACCGATGCTCGAGCGTAATAGATTCTCCTAGCCCTTTCCTCCCTTCCGCAAGCAGCTTTTTCATCCTATCCGCTGCTTCGGAGAAAGAGAGACCTACGGCCTGCATGGCCTGTTCGTCCGCGAGAATGATGTCCGGAAGCGGTCGCGTATCGTTTCCGAGAAAACCGTCCGCTGTTATGACGCCGGGAAGCATGTTTTCCGCCGCTTTCTTGTAATCCGGGGATACTTTCATCCGTTTCCTCCTTAGGCGAATTTGTCGAAATAAATTTTGTCCGCACCGATGCCGAAATCGTTCATCACCTTGATGCAGGCACTTATCATGCCAGGACTTCCACACAGATAACCTTCCTTGGGGCTGTTCCGGTCGATCTTCTCCTTGAAGTAACGGGACAACACATCGGTGATGAGGCCCGCTTCGCCTTTCCAGTCGTCCTCCGGCAGAGGCTCCGAGAGCGCAGGCACAAAATGAAATACAGGCCATTTTCTTTCGAGTTCCGTAAGCTCCTCAGTGTAGAACAAATCCCGTTTGCTCCTCGCGCCGAAGAAATACCAGATCTGCCTGGACAATTCTCCTTTCTCGAACATATCGTAGAAAATGGATTTGAAAGGCGCCATACCCGAGCCGCCGGCAACGCATATCATGTCCGCGGAGGTCGGTCTCACCCCGAAATCTCCGAAGGGTCCTACCACTTCGATGGTGTCCTGTTCTTTCAAGAGCGTGTGCACGTACGTAGTGGCTATACCGCCCGGCACGAGACGGATGAGCATTTCCACATGATTTCTATCGGACGGCTTGGAAGACATGGAATACGCTCGCTGGGTCGATTCTTTGATTTTGCCGTACGGCGGGACCACAAGCTGTGTGTACTGGCCTGCGACAAAATCGATCTCCGAAGGCTCCTCGAGTCTGATAAGCACTTCTTTGATGTCGTGCGTTACATCTTTGATTTTTTCGACTGTGCCTTTGAATTTTCGAATATTGAACAGAGATTCGGGTATCTCGATCTTGATGTCCGCTTTCAATTTGATCTGGCAGGAGAGTCGAACGTTCGCTGCAGTATCTTCTTTACT
>CAZWAS010000020.1:17322-25391 GCA_964631915.1 uncultured Spirochaetales bacterium
TGAGGTCCCACATCCGAAACGACTTTCACCTTGCATGCACCGCAGCTTCCCCGCCCTCCGCATGCGGAAGGTATGAAAATTTGCTGCTCAGCGAGGGTGAGGAGGAGCGGGCTTCCTCCCTTCACTTTGAGATTCTTTTTGCCGTTGTTGATGTCTATGTTCAGTTCGCCGTAGTTGTTCACGATCTTGTCCACTACGGCGATGAGGAGCGCAAGCACTCCCGTGATGACGCCTATATATACAGGATGGACGATGAACGCAGGAATCACGTAGTACCTCCTATTGGACCGCAAGCATGCCGGAAAAACCGATGAAAGCCATTGCCATGAACCCTATGGTGATGAGGGTTATTCCCGGCCCTTTCAAACCGGCGGGAATCGGTGCCTTCTCGAGACGCTTCTGAATGGCTGCGAGCGTCATGATGGCGAGCCACCATCCGAGTCCTGAACCGAGGCCGAACACAAGGGACTGGATGAAATTGTAATTACGTATTTGCATGAACAACGTCACCCCGAGAATAGCACAGTTCACCGTTATGAGGGGGAGGAAAATACCGAGCGCCATATAGAGCGATGGGGAAAGGCGGTCTATAAGCATTTCCAGTATCTGGACTACTGCGGCTATGACGATAATGAACACAATGAACTGAAGGTATTCGAGCCCCAGGGGAATGAGCACATATTTCAGCACCACCCAATTCAAGGCGGTGGTTATGGTACAGACTATGGTGACCGCAAGACCCAACCCGTTGGAGGATTTGATATCTTTCGAAATCGAGATGAAAGAACACATACCCAGGAAGTTAGCCAGCAGGATGTTGCTGGTGAAAATAGAGGCGAAAAAAAGCACAACGGGACTTATTGCGGGGCTCATGCTTTTCCTCCTTTTTTGAGCATGACGGTTTTCGTCACCCATATGAGGATGCCGAGGATGAAAAATGCGCTTGGCGCCATAACCATGATGGTCCACGGCGTGAAGGAATCGGGAAGTATCTTCATACCCAGAAGGGATCCGAACCCGAGGAATTCCCGGATGCAAGCGATGAATAGGAGCACGAGCATGTAGCCCATGCCTGAAGTCACACCGTCCCATAACGAGCTTATCGGCCCATGGGACTGCGCATACGCTTCCGCCCTGCCCATGACTATACAGTTCGTGATGATGAGTCCCACATAGGGTCCTAAGGATTTGCTTATGTCGGGCAGGAAAGCCCTGAGAATGATGTCCACTATGATCACATAGAATGCTATGATAAGCACCTGCGCTATCATCCTGATCTTCCTCGGTATGAGGGATTTGAGGAGCGATACGGTAAAACTCGAAAGCCCTGTGGTGAATATCAATCCTATGGTCATGATCAGGGTATTCACCAGATTGTTCGTCACTGCGAGTGTGGAGCAGATGCCGAGTATCTGCACGAATATAGGATTCTCGAACCAGAGATTGTTTTTCAGTATGACCGACGGTTTATTTTCATTCATCGCTGCACGCCCCCCAAAGCCTTTGCAAGAGTATCGAGTTCTTTGTTTACAATGGCTTCCATGAACTGGCTCGTACGGGTGGCTCCTGTTATCGCATCCACCTTTCCGTTTTCAGGATCTCCGTCGCCTTTCCCCGAGCCTTTGATGTTCACCGCTATGGCGTGGTTTTTAACCGCCTCGTTCCTGAACTGATCCTTGAACCACTGTTCGTCTATTCTTCCACCGAGACCGGGTGTTTCGTTATGCGACAGTATATCGATGCCCACAATCCTTGAAGCATCCGCATTCACTGCGATAATGCCCGTTATGGTACCCCACAAGCCGTTTCCCGAAAATGCTTTCGCATATATCGTCTCCCCGTCCTTTGCCGCAGTATAGAGCTTCAGATCGCCCTTCTGTGCCTCCGAAACCCGGGAATCGTAGACCGAATTGATCTCGCTCTGATCCGTGAACGGAATTCCCATGGCTCGCAATACAGAACGCTTTGCAGCGAGCACCTGATTGGCTTTAACCAGGGGCTGAGTGCTGTTGTTTGCCAACGAGAGGAAGAACACGAAAAAAAATGCGAGCACAAAGGAAAACAGTATCGTATATAGCATTCCCTGTTTTTTCATGCCTGGGCCCCCTTCTTTTTCTTAGAGAAGGCCTCGTCTATAAGGGACGCGAAGGTGTTACCGATGAGAATACCGAAACTCGCTCCCTCAGCGAACAGCGAAAAGCTTCTGACTATGATCGTTGTTGCACCTATGAGGATTCCGAAAATCCATTGGGATTTGGTATTCTTCGGTGCAGAAACCGGATCCGTCGCCATGAACACAGAAATGAACAAGAGGCTACCGGACAACGTCCCGTGCAGCGGCGGAAGGGCTTTGGGAACACCTGCATAGAAAAGCACGAACTGTAACACTATGGCGCTCGCAAGCGTTGAGACTATGATTCTCCAGCTCGCGGTTTTCGTAGCCATGAGATACACTGCTGCGAGCACGATCAAAAATACTGCTCCCTCGCCTATGGAACCTGTCCTGAACCCGAAAATCAGACCCATCAGATCGGGAAGCGCTCCATTTCTCAAAGTTTCCAGCGGAGTGGCCGATGTGACCGTATCCGCAGCCATGCCCCAGTTGCCTGCATTCACCCATGCGGAAGTCATGGCTGTGGGGAAGGTTATGTAGAGGAACAACCTCCCTGTTATTGCAGGGTTGAAGATGTTTCTTCCGAACCCACCGTATACTTCTTTGCCCAAAAGTACCGCAAAAACGATGCCGATAGGCGGCATCCAGAGCGGAATGCCAGGAGGCAGAGAGAGAGAAAAAAGAGCGCAGGTGACCAACACAGCTTCGCTTACTTTTTTGTTTCGTTTTTTCTCGACGATGAATTCCGTCAGTATGCCGCAGGCGAATACGATAACTGCTATAACAGCAGGTCTCCATCCGTACAGATATATCGAATAGAGAAAAATCGGAGCCAGAGCGTACAGCATCCTGCGCATGATTGCCTGTTTTTGAAACACAATGCCACCTCGAATGCGGAAAAATAGTACGATTCACGTTCTCCATCATAAAGTATATGAGTCTTTCATATTCATGCAAGTAGGGGAAAAATAAGAGGTTCACCCGATCCAGCAGTTTCCCTATTCGCAATGTCATGGATAAAGTGCTATAATACTATTACTCTATCCTTCTGTATTCGGGTTATCGCCAGTGGATTTTGATGCCGAACGATTGAAAGAAATTATCCGGCTCGACTCCGAGCTGAACAAAATTCAGGACCTCGACATACTCCTCGAACGCATCCTGTTCGAGGCGAGACGGGTAGTGAATGCTGATGCGGGGTCCATCTACATCAAAAAGGAAAACGTCCTTGAGATCCGCTATTCCCAGAACGATACCATGCAGAAAAATCTCGCCCCCGGCCAGAAGCTCATCTATTCGATATTCACCATAAAAATCAATCAGAAAACGATTTCAGGATATACTGCAAGCACAGGCAAACTGGTTAACATTCCGGACGCCTACAACATACCACAGGACTCTCCCTTCGGTTTCGACCCGACTTACGACCAAGTATCCGGGTACAAGACCAGTTCCATTCTCGCGGTGCCTCTGAGCACGAACACGGGCGAGCTCCTCGGCGTCATCCAGATGATCAATAAAAAAGCTCCGGACGGAAGCATACTGCCTTTCGATTCGGACGACGAGCTGTTCGTGACGCATTTCGCTGCGAATGCCACCATAGCGCTCCAACGGGCCCAGCTGACCCGTGCCATCATACTCCGTATGATCAAGATGGCCGAGCTCAGAGATCCGAAGGAAACAGGCGCGCATGTCAACCGGGTCGCGGGGTATTCTGTCGAGATATACGAACGGTGGGCTCAGAAACGGGGAATGAACAAACGGGACATCGAAAAAAGCAAGGATGTGCTGCGCATGGCGGCTATGCTTCACGATGTGGGCAAGGTCGCTATTTCTGACACCATCCTCAAAAAACCGGGACGGTTTACCGAAGAGGAATACCAGATCATGAAGGCGCACACGTATTACGGAGCGCGGTTGTTCATGGACAAACAGTCCGAACTCGACGAAATCGCTTCCTCCATAGCCCTCACCCACCATGAAAACTGGGACGGTACCGGCTATCCCAGATATGTGAACATAGCGACCGGAGAACCGGAAAAGACTGCAGAGAACGGGAAAGTCCTCGGCAGGAAGGGAGAGGAAATTTCTGTATTCGGAAGGATTGTGTCGCTCGCGGACGTATACGATGCACTTTCCTCAAGCCGCGTGTACAAAGAAGCATGGGACGAGATACAGGTGCTTCAAGAGATAAAGAAACTCGCAGGATCGAAATTCGATCCTGAATTGGTCGAAATATTTTTCGAAGTTCTGCCTATCATAAAACAGATAACAGAACGCTATCCCCATTCGTGAGAGAATTCTATGCCAGCTCAATGTACGCATCAGATTTTTGCGCTCGAGGCGTTCGAAAAAGCATTTCCGGAAAAAAAGAAAGACGTTGCCCGCAATCGATCCATCATCACGTTTGCAGCTCAAGGACCGGATTTCTTTTATCACAATCAGCGAACTAAGCCGCTCTCGTTCGAATACGGAAAAATTCTGCACAACGGCGGGTACGGTAGACTCATCGCAGAGATGGTCGAACGAGCGCAGCAAAAAGGTCAAACCGCACGTTCGAAAAGCGGGGCGTTCACCCTCGCTTTCATGACGCATGCAGTGCTCGACAGATACACGCATCCGTTCATCATGTATTTTTCTGGATGGGTGGATCCTCAGAAACCGGAGACCGCTCGGTACTACCAATGCCATCCTTTTTTCGAACGCATCATAGATGTGCTCATTCTAAAAAAGCGCGGTAAGACCGCTGTGTCGAACTATGATTTTCTCTCGCAAGTCGATCTCGGTGCGGGTCTGCCGGAGGAGATCATCGACTTGCTCCTCGAAGCCATACCTGCTGCATATCCGGACGTACGGCGGCCGGTGCTTACGAGGAAGCGCATAGAAAACGCGTACGAAGACACCATGCACTTTTTCAGAATGACGAATCCTCCAGACGTAGAGGAGAAAAAACGGCTGTACAGGAAGGATCTCATGAAACCCGAGCGACGCTTCCTCGCTCTGATCCATCCCGTATCGATTCCGCATGAGTACGACTTCTTAAACGAAAAACACGCGCAGTGGTGCCATCCGTGGGACAGACATGAGACCTCGACCGCCTCGTTCCTCGAGCTCTACGAAGCCGCGCTTGAGCGGGCTGTCGAATCCCTCAAGGATATAGCAAAGGCGTTCGCAGGGAAGTTGTCGAAAGAAGAACTGGAAAACCGACTGGGAAACGAAAGCCTCAATTCAGGAAAGGCCGGTTCGCCGACATCTGTTCCGCAGTATTCCAAGCCGTTTCCGTTCCCGGATATGATAGATTCGTTGTATCAGTCGTAGATCCGCGGGTTGAGCTTTTCGGATACTGCATCTCCCAGAATATTGAAACAGAGCACCGAAAGGGCTATGGCGAGCCCCGGATATACCGCCATCCATGGAGCCTGCACGAGGAAGTTCCTCGCGTCCTTGAGCATGAGCCCCCAGCTAGGATTCGGAGGCTGTGTCCCAAGCCCCAGGAACGAAAGGGAAGACTCTATGACGATCGCTGTGGCGAAGGTGATGGAACACTGCACTACGACTTTACCCATCATGTTAGGGAGAAGGTGGAGTCCTATGGTTTTGAAGAGGTGGCTCCCCAGCGCGCGGGAGGATTCCACATACCCTTCCGTTTTCAGCGAGAGCGTCTCCGCACGCACGAGCCGTGCGAACACGGGGCTGTATATGACGCCTATCGCGATCATGACTTGCAAAAGCCCGTATCCGAGAAAAGATACGACGGTTATGGCCAAAAGCACGGTCGGGAAAGAGAGCAGGCTGTCCATGAAGAGCATGATCAGGTTGTCGACGGTATTCCTCGCCAACCCTGCTGCGAGCCCTACTGCAATGCCTAGTACCGACGCAATAGCTACGGAAACGACCCCGACCAGAAGCGCGGATCTGGAACCGAACAGAATACGGGACAGAATATCCCGCCCGAAATCGTCGGTTCCGAGGATATGTCCGTTGGTTCCTGGCGCGAGGAACCGTTCGTCGAGGTTCTGGCTCGTGGGACCGAACGGAGTGAGAACAGGAGCGGCTAGGGCAGCCGCTCCCACGAGAACGATATACGCAAGCGATATATAGAAGAGTATCTTAGGTGCTCTCCGTTTCACGGCTATTTCTTCTCCGTGTAGCGGAAGTCGTACGTATCGAGTTTGGTATCCATGATAAGGCCGCTGATGTTCTTCCGCAGCCCTATGAAGCGGTAGGAGGTTCCGGTGAACACGAAGGGTACTTCCTTTGCCATGATCTCCAAGGCTTCGTCGTAGATTTTCTTCCGGTTTTCGAACCCTATGGTTTTCTTCGCAGTATCAATGAGTTCCGCGGCTCGCGGATTAACCCATTTCACGTACGTTTTATCGGTTCCGTACCCTGCGAGTCTTCCGTCCGGATCAAGCTTCCCGGTATGGCCTATGACCGTGAAATCGTACTTTCCGCCTCTGTACACATCGCTCATCCAGGTGGACCAGTCCACGAGCTTTATGTTCACCTTGAGCCCGACCTTGGTGAGCATTTCCTGGTATATCTGACCTGCCTTGACGTGAAGCTCGTAGTTCTGAGGAATGACCATTTCCAGGGCTTTGCCCGTGTCCATGCCGGATTCCCTGAGGAGCTGCCGCGCCCTGTCCTGATTGAAGGGATACAGACTAGTAAAATCTTTATAGTAAGGATCGCTCAGGTCCATGAAAGTTCCCACCGGTTTCCCGCCGGCATATGCGATATCTATGACTTTCTGCTTATCTATGGCATGGTTCACTGCCTGGCGCACCTTCAGATTGTCCAACGGCGCCTTCGAGCAGTTCATGGCGAGCACGAGCACCATAGAGGACATGGTTTTGTCCACTGTCGTACTCGAATTTCTCTCGATCACCGGAATATCGGTGTCGTTTATGGGATATATGACGTCCAAATCTCCGGTGAGAAGGCCTTGAAGCATGACAGCCTGTTCGGGAATAATCTGGATGTTTACCCTATCGGTCTTGGGAAATCCTTTCATCCAATACGAAGCATTCTTCTCCAGAACGATTCTGTTGTCCCGCACCCATTCCTTGAGCTTGTACGGGCCGGTTCCTATGGGCTGGTTTCCGATATTCTGCTTCGCATCGATCTGGCTCTTCGGGAGTATGGCTCCCCAGCCGGAGGCGAGCGCAGAAAGGAAAGGAGCGTAGGGTTCCGCAAGTTTGAACACAACGGTGTAATCGTCAGGAGTTTCTATAGCGGTAATGGACTTGAACTCGCTCGCTTTCGGAGATGCAGTCGCAGTATCGCGGATCCTATCAAAAGTCGCTTTTACATCCTTGGATGTCAGCTTATCCCCATTGTGAAACACCACCCCTTTGCGGAGCGTGAAAGTCCACATGAGAGAATCAGCGGATGTAGTCCATTTTTCCGCGAGAGCCGGCACAATGTTTCCGTTCTTGTCCGGTTCTGCGAGCGTGTCGTAGATGCTCCTCACCACTTGAAACGTCAGCGTGCTCGACGTCACCTGAGGATCTAGAGTTTCGGGATTCCCCGGAAGAGCCACATTGAGCGGCTTTGTCGCCTGTGCGAACAGAGCCGTACCTAAAAACAGCATCACAGCAGCCAGTGTCAGGAAAATGCCTATTTTCTTTTTCATCGATTCCTCCTGTCATACTCTATATACGGTACCTGCGGTACGCAGCCGTGGTACGGTATTTCATTGTTTACTCATTGTGCATCCGCAAAGTCGAACCCTGCACCTTCTTCGCAACCAGCCGCTGCGCAGCATGCCACGAAGTGGTTCTCTTCCGTCTTTTTCAAATCGGGAATACCATTTTTGCATGCATCGCTTTGCACAGGGCACAATGTGTAGTATGAGCATCCGTTTGTCAGATGTATATGAGTTTTTCGTTCGGATTCCGTTACAGGAGTCACATGAGCGTCGTTCCGATCGAGACTGTGCTTAATGCTCGGCACC
>CAZWAS010000020.1:25401-29493 GCA_964631915.1 uncultured Spirochaetales bacterium
GGAGAACAAATGTTTCGTGTACGGATGGAGCGGATTCTTCATGACCGTATCCGTATCTCCGAGCTCTATGAGCCTACCGGAGTACATGATACCTATGTTCGTGCTCAGATAGGAAACGAGGTTCAGGTCATGGGAAATGAACAGGTACGTGAGGGAAAAACGCTCTTTCAGATCTACGAGAAGATTGATGATCTGCGCCTGTATGGAAACGTCGAGATTCGACACCGGTTCGTCGAGCACGAGAAACTCCGGATCCATGGACAGGGCGCGTGCTATGACGATGCGTTGTTTCTGTCCCCCCGAGAATTCATGGGGGTATCTGCTCAGATGGTTCGGCGAAATTCCGACGAGGTCAGCCAGATCCGCTATTCTGGCAATCCTCTCTTTCTTAGGCACTCCCTTGTTCGCAAGCCCCTCATGCATGCTCGTCGCTATCGTAAGTTTCGGGTTCAATGCTCCGTTGGGATCCTGAAATATGATCTGCATCCTCGTTCTAAAACGCCTCAATTCCCTTGGCGGCAAGGTATCCATTCGAGTTCCGTCGAATCGGACCTCTCCGGAACTCGGAGGATCGAGATAGAGCAAGGATCTGGCCAGGGTCGTTTTACCGCACCCGGATTCGCCTACGAGTCCGAAAATCGTATTTTTCTCGATGCCGAAACTCACACGGTCAACTGCGAGAAAGTGCTTTTTCTTCGCATCCGGGCCTCTGCCGGGAAAGCGTTTCACCAGGTCTTTTACTTCGATGAATCTATCCATTTCTTACCTATCATATGGCAAGCTGCGGAATGCTCTGGGCCGAATTCAACCATGGTCGGTACCGCGGTCTTGCAGATATCCTCAGCAAGAGGGCAGCGCGGGTGGAACGCGCAACCGGAAGGGATATGTTCCGCATCCGGAACCCTGCCCGGAATTGCCTTGAGTTTTTTGCCTTTCTTATCCTTCTCGGGTATCGAGAGCAGGAGAAGCTGTGTATACGGATGAAGAGGATGCGAAAACAGCTCGTCTTTTCTTCCCTCTTCTATGATCTTTCCCGCGTATATGACGGAAACGCGGTCGGATATCTCATGCACTACCGACAGATCATGGGATATGAACAGCACCGTCATGGAAAACTCTTCTTTCAGAGAAAGAATAAGCTCGAGAATCTGAAGTTGCAGCGTCACATCGAGCGCGGTAGTCGGTTCATCGGCTATGAGCAGGGAAGGGTTGCACGAAATGGCCATGGCTATCATGGCGCGCTGCTTCATGCCTCCGGAAAGCTCGTGCGGATAGGCCTGAAGCACCCGTCGCTCTTTGCCGAGCCCCACATGGGAAAGAAGCTCCCACGCTTTGTCGCGTGCCTGCCGCGCGTCCATGGAAAGGTGAAGCCTGAGCATCTCGGTGATCTGCTCTCCGATCCTGAGGGAGGGGTTCAGGTATTTCGCAGGCTCCTGGAACACCATGGACAGTTCCTTGCCCCTGAGCTTTCTCATGTCCTGAAAAGAAAGGGACAGGAGATCCATGCCTTTGAACAGGATGCTTCCGGAATTGATCCTCCCCGGCGGAGTCGGAATGAGGCCGAGAATCGCTTTGGACGTCACCGTCTTTCCCGACCCTGACTCTCCGACTAGGGCATGCACCTCCTTTTGCCGTATGGCGAGATGAATGCCCCGCGCTGCGCGTGCCTCTCCTGTCTCCTGCACGAAGCTGATATCGAGGTTATCGATTGTGAGTAAGGTGCTCTGCTCGTTCATTGTATCCTGATCTTGGGATTGACTATGCTATAGAGAATATCGACGACAAAATTGATCACCGAGAACGCGAGGGCTATGAACACCACCCCGCCCTGAACCAAAGGGAAATCCCGCTGATAGATGCCGGATAGAAAAAGCCGCCCGATTCCTGGCAAGGCGAAGACCTGCTCCACTATGATCGCTCCCCCGAGCATGTAGCCGAACTGGATGCCTGCAATCGTGATAATAGGAAGCAGGGCGTTTTTTAGCGCGTGTTTGTACTTCACCATGGTCTCGGTCAACCCTTTGGCGCGTGCAGTTATGACGTATTCCTTCGACAGCTCCTCGACCATGGATGCGCGCGAAAGCCTGAGCAGGGTTGCAGCCCTGGCGAACCCTAAGGATACAGAGGGAAGCACGAGGTGAGCAAAGGTTCCTGTGCCAAACAGGGGAAATATCCTAAATGTGACTGCAAAGGCCAGGAGGAGGAGGATACCCATCCAGAAACTTGGAATCGCCATGCCGGCCTGGGAAAACGCCATACCGAAATAGTCCCAGAACGACCACCTCTTCACGGCGGATACGATGCCCAAGGGTATGGCTATGAGGAGCCCGATGAGTATGCCGAACACCGCCAGGATCAGGGTGAGGGGAAATCTCTGAAGGATGAGGGATATGACCGGCTCTCCGGAGGAAAAGGACTCGCCGAAATCGAAGCGGACGATCTGCCACAGCCATTGGAAATACTGGACATAGAGGGGACTGTCGGTTCCGATCTTTTCCCGGATTGCAGCTATATCCTCTGGGCTCGCATCTACCCCCGCTATGACCAGGGCGGGATCCCCTGGTATGACCCGGATGACGAAAAAAATGATGGTAGACACAAGGAGCACGGTGACAATGAGCCTGAGAAATTTCTTTGCAATGAATAATGCCATTCTGTATGTTCCGGTTTTTTGGCTTAACCTACATTAATACGGTTCTACGGGTTTTTGCAATCGCAGTTCCGAAAAAAACGCATTCCTCCGTCCCTGCAGACAGCTACCGCACCTACTATAACAACCGTATGCCACTTTGACAAGAACACCTCTAAGAACTCTTTATTTTTTCGCCTTGAAAAAAATAATTCCTTACACGACAAGCGATTAGGTATCTGACGTAGGAACCAACCGAAGGTCGAAGATTCCGAAGGTCGAAGATTCCGAAGGTCGGCACTAGAGGTTTTAACAAGAAAATTGTTCAAAAAATTCGCAATGTGGCCGTATAATTGACCTCATGACGCAAGAACTGGTTTACCGCTGGTCCGAATTCGTACGGGCACTGAAAACAGAGTACCCCTCCCCCGGGGACGCACCCCTGCAAGATGTGGCTGACAGCATCCGTATCGAGTTGGATATCCGCTACTCGGAACAACACAGATACTATCACACGTGGAGTCATATCCGTATGTGCCTGGATCTTCTCGATTGGTATGCTGCTTCCGCTCCTGTTTCGGATTTCAGGGCAGTCGAAGCGGCAATCTGGTTCCACGATGCCGTATACGATCCGAAAGCAGCGGACAACGAAATACGGAGCGCTGACCTGGCCGTGCAGAGTTGCAAAAAGCTTGTGCTGCCCCACGTTTTTTCCGAGAAGGTCGTTTCCTGTATACTCGCCACACGGCATATCGCAGGAGAGGATTTCTCTCCTGCGGAGCAACTCGTCATGGATATCGATCTTGCGATACTCGGCTCTCCCGAACAGACCTTCGATGAGTACGAACAGAACATACGCAGGGAATACGCATGGGTTCCCGAAATCGAGTATAAGGAGAAAAGGAAAAGGGTGGTGCGCCATTTTTTGAATCAGAAACGGCTCTACAGAACAGGCGCATTCGCGGACAGGTTCGGAGAACAGGCGAGAATCAATCTGAACCGATCCATACTGCGGTTGGAATCAGAAGCGTCCTGATCAGCAAACAGTGTCAGGCAGGAGGCTGAAACATCGTTTTCGGCATATCCCGAAATCCTGGGCTCAGCACAGGAAGCACCACCACAGGGGAGACCGCTATCCTGCCTCTGCTCACGATATCCCAATCCGTTCCAGGCGGGGGGGGCGTTTTTTCAATTGAAGCCTTGAAGAAACAGTAGGCCTCGCCGTCTGGGGCATCGAATCTGCTCACAGTACTCGTATACACGAGTCGAGACAGGCTAGCTAATTCCACCTCGCTGCAGAGCTTTTCCTGATTCGGCACGTTGATATTGAAAAAAAACGACATGTCCTGTTTCTTCGAAAGCGTCTCGAAGTTTTTCTTCAGGAATTCGAGCGCATTATGAAAATAAAACGGCGGTGTCGTGGAATCGAGGGAAATCGCACAAGCAGGATACCCCATGAGCGT
>CAZWAS010000020.1:29520-29750 GCA_964631915.1 uncultured Spirochaetales bacterium
AGCAGCTGTTCCTGAGAACAGGATATCGGAACCGAGATTGGATCCGTGGTTTATGCCGGAAATCACGAAATCCGGCTTCATGCCCAGTACCCCGAGGTGCGAGAGGAGAATGCAGTCCACAGGGGTTCCACTGCAGGAAAACCGCCTATTCCCCAGGTCTTTGATGCGCACTGCTTTTTTCAGCGTCATGGAATGAGATATAGCGCTTCTGTCTTGTTCCGGAGCGAGGA
>CAZWAS010000020.1:29760-38558 GCA_964631915.1 uncultured Spirochaetales bacterium
CCATACTTCATGTTCCTTCTCGAAAAAATTTCTGAGAGCATTGATGCCCTCGCTGTGAACTCCATCGTCGTTAGTCAAAAGAATTCTCATGCTGTTCCTTTCTTATTTGAATGACTATATTTAGCGGGTACGATAAGGTACAATGAGATGGAAAAACATGCAAGACATAGGGGGGTAGTATGCCTGATTCTTTCGAAAAGCGGACATGGTCAGAGGAAATAGAAGTAGCAGGGCACGAGCTCATCAAAAAAGTGAAAGAGCTCATCAAAGAGGGGAACATCAGGCGCATCATCCTGAAAAAAGAAAACGGAGATGTGCTCTTCGAGATTCCCCTCACTGCAGGAGTCGCAGTGGGAGGAGCGGCTCTCCTGTTCGCTCCTGTGCTCGCAGCCGTAGGAGCCATTGCAGGCATGGTCACCCATGCGAAGATAGAAATCATCAGGGAAGATAGCGATAAAACCGATCCTTCAGATAAGCTCTGATTACGCACTGCAAGCAGCTGTCGGATGCGTATACAAAAAGGCGGCCGTTAGGGGCCGCCTTGCGTTTACAGTATGTCCCCAGAGGGATTGCGGTGCAGGAATTTGCCGCTTCCCTTTTCGCCCTTCCATTCGTCGCCTATGACGATGCTTTTTCCGCGCAGTATGGTGCGCACAGGGAATCCTTTCACGTACATCCCTTCATAGGGGTTGTAGTCCGTGTTCACATGCTGTGTCTTGGCGGAGACAGTGTGTTCTTTCAGCGGATCCCAGAGTATGATGTCCGCATCCGACCCCGGAGCTATGGTTCCTTTCCTCGGATACAAGCCGAATATCTTGGCCGGATTGGTGGAGGTTATTTCCACAAACCGGTTCGGGCTGATTTTTCCTTCGTTCACGCCGGATGTCCACAACACATACATGCGGTCTTCTATGCCGGGCATACCGTTCGGTATTTTATGGAATCCCTCCTTCCCGAGTTCCTTTCCTGCTTGCCTGCCGTTTTTCCCACCCTCAAACCAGAACGAACAGTTATCCGTGGAAACAACCTGAAGCGTGCCGTTGGCAAGGGAGTGCCACAGCCGCTCTGCATCCTTCTTTTTGCGTACAGGCGGACTGCACACAAATTTGGCTCCCTCGAATCCGGGGCGTGCGAGATCTTCTTCAAACAGATGCATGTACTGCGGACAGGTCTCGCCCATGACGGGAAAACCTTTGTTGCGGCCGATCTCGAGTTGCTCTATGGCTTCGATGCAGGACATATGCACCACATACAGAGGCGCTCCTGTAAGGCCCGACAGTGCAATGGCTCTTCCGGTAGCTTCCCCTTCGAGAGCGGAAGGTCGAGACGTCGCATGGTACTGCGGTGCAGTCTTTCCCTCTTTCAAGTGCTGTTGTACGAGCTCTGCTATGACATCGCCGTTCTCCGCGTGCACCATGATGAGCATGCCCGCTTCCTTCGCCTTTTCCATGGCCTTATACAGCGTAGCATCGTCGACCTGGAGCGAGCCTTTATATGCCATGAACAGTTTCAGGCTCGTCACCCCTTCTTCGAGCAGAGAAGGAATTTCATCGATCACTGCAGGTGGAGCATCGGTGACAGCGACATGGAATCCGTAATCGATAACTGCCTTGCCTTCCGCTTTTTTCTGCCAGACCTGGATGGTTTCCCTCAGGCTTTTCCCTTTCGACTGTATGGCGAAATCTATATGCGTTGTGGTTCCTCCGAATGCTGCCCCCCTCTGTCCGGTGAAAAAATCATCGGAGGTGGTGGTTCCGCCGAAGGGCATGTCGAGATGGGTATGCACATCTATGCCGCCCGGCAACAGAAGGAATCCGGACGCATCGATCACTTCGTCCGCAATCTTGTTTTTTCCGCCATTGTCGAGATCCTGCCCTATGAGCGCGATTTTCTCACCCTCTATGAGCACATCCGCCTTATAGGTGTCTCCCGCTGTTACGATGGTTCCGTTCTTTATCAATGTCTTCATAATAATGCAGACCTCCTTTCGATATGGTTCTCATGAGTATGCAGGCCGTATGAAAGGGCGATCCGAAACGCCCGCTGGTTTTTGCCTTGTGCGGCGGTTTCCAGGAAACGCCCTCCAGAGCATCAGCCATCGCATCCGTAATAGATCCTTTCCTTTGCATCGAGCTCGGTAAACGGCTTGAACTTGAGCTGACTTTCGAGGCTCTTGTCCATAACCGCAGTCTCTTTCCGTTTCCAGGTCTTAGGCATTTCCTTGTAGGTGATGAGCCCGTCCACCGGACACACGAAACTGCAGATCATGCAGCTTAGGCACTTGTCCTCTATGAGCTTCGGCCTTCTCTTCTTCGCATCCCAATCTATCGCCTGGCCTCCTGCATCCCTGCACACGATGTGGCACTGCCCACAGCCTATACATTTTTTCACGTTATATTCGGCTCTCCCTTGCCGTTTGAGGTCGAAGTGATCGGTGGTCTGAATATTCGGAAGCGCCTTACCGATGAGGTTCTGAACGCTCGTAATACCTTTGGAAACCATGTAATCGGACAAGCCTTCGATCATGTCCTCAACGATTCTGTATCCGTAATGGATGATGCCTGTAGTCACCTGAATGGTGCTCGCTCCTACGAGGAGGAACTCGAGGCAGTCGACCCACGTCTCTATACCGCCCATTGCGGAGAGAGGAAGATTCAGATCCTTACACTGCGCCATTTCAGCGATGAATCTGAGGCAGATCGGTTTGACCGCAGGCCCGGAATATCCGCTTATGGCGCCTATGCCATGCACGTTCGGTTCCGGCACCCAGTCGTCAAGTCCGATATCCGTGATGGAACGGATCGTATTGATGGCGGATATCGCGTCGGCTCCGCCTTTTTTCGCATAGATGGCAGGTTCCGTCATATCCGTGATATTAGGTGTCATCTTCGCGATGACCGGAATCTTGACGTTCTTTTTCACGGTAGCTGTGAACTTTTCGAGCAGCTGGACGGCTTGCCCGACCTTGTGGCCCGTGCCTTCGACCGTCATATGGGGGCACGAAAAATTGAGCTCGAGCATATCCGCCCCGTGATCTTCGGAAACTTTGGCAAGGTATGCCCATTCCTCGTTGGAAAAACCCATGATGCTCGATACGAGGATATGTTTCGGATAATGTTTCTTCAGATAGAGGAAATCGAGCAAGTTGTCCTTCAACGGCCTGTCGGATATCTGCTCCACATTCTGCAACCCTACGAGCTTTTGCGAATCGTAGTCATAGCCGTTCATACGCGGGGACGGATGGATGATCGGCACCCTGTTCGAGTTGAGCGTCTTGAATACCACGCCGCCCCATCCCATGTCGAATGCGCGGGAAACCATCTCGGCACTGTTCGAGACAGGAGAAGACGAAAGCAGGAAGGGGTTTAGGAATTTCGTACCGCAAAACTGTACGGATAAATCTACGTTATTTCTTGACATTCTTTTTCTCCTCCTTTTTCAAGTATTCGCTTATCGCTTTTGCCGCGACTTTTCCGTCCTGCACAGCCTCGACCACAAGAGCCGGACCGCGGACAATATCTCCGCCTGCGAATATGCCTTTCACCGATGTTTCCATGGTCTTCGGATTCACCTTAATCAGTTTCGTGTCGCTCAGCTGTACTTTCGGATACCAGGAGTGAGAATCAACCGGAGCCTTGTTGCCTATCGCTTCGACGACGACATCGGCGTTCAACACCCATTCCGACCCCTTTACCTCCATCGGTTTCCTTCTGCCGGAGGCATCGGGTTCGCCGAGGCTCGTGCGCACGAGCTTTATCCCGCTCACCTTTTTCCCTTTGGCGATGTATTCCACAGGCTGGTTCAGCAGAAGGAAATGTGCTCCTGCATTGAGTGTCTCAAGCCGCTCGTCCTCTTCGGCAGGCATCTGCTCGAACGAACGGCGATACACAAGGTACACGTCCTTCGCCCCGAGCCTGAGCGCCGACCCTGCACAGTCCATGGCGACCGAACCACCTCCTATGACGGCAACCACCTTTCCCTTCACTTCTTTAGCCACGGCGTCGTACTGCTCCTCGCGGAGTTTTGCAAGGAAGTCCACCGAAGAATACACCCCCTGGGGCAGATTTTTCTTATCCTTCACTATGCTTTCTGCTTCCCAGAGGCCGGTAGCGAGGAATACTGCCTTGAAGCCTTTTTCTAAAAGCTGCTCTGCGGATTCCTTCCCACTTACCGGCGTATTGCACACGATCTTGACCCCGAGCTTCTTTACATCTTCCAACTCTTTTTTCATGAATTTTTTGTCGAACCTGTACGCCGGAACTCCGTACCGAATTACTCCACCCGGTTCGGCCTTCGCTTCGAAAACGGTCACAGCGAATCCCTCCTTTGCGAGCTCCGCTGCACAGCTTAAGCCTGCAGGGCCCGAGCCGACCACAGCAACCTTGGGGCCTGCGGCTTCAGGTTTTTTGAACACTTTGAAATTCGTCTCCCAGCCGTGTTCCACGAGACAGCGCTGGATCTTTCCGATAGCGATAGGTCTACCGATTCCTGTGGCGCTGCATTCTTTTTCACAGAGTCTCGGTGTGGGGCACAGAACGCCGCAAGCTCCGCCGAGTATGTTGTTTTCTTTGATGGTTCTGATGGCGCCCGTGACGTTTTTCATTCTGAGTTTTCGGATGAATGTTCCGGGATCCGTACCTGCGGGGCAGCCTTTCGAACATGGCGCGTCATGGCAGAGCAGACAGCGATCGGCTTCTGCAATTGCCTGGGGGAGGTCAAAGCCCTTCTCCATATCTTTCAGATTTCCTTGCAGACTCACGTTCTTCCTCCTTTTGAGATGTGAAGATTTTAAAAACAGACTTTCATTATACAACAGGACTCAGGAATTCGAAAGCACTTTGTTTTCCGCAGCCCGTGTTTGCATGAAAAAAATAGCTGCAATGACGATGAATATTCCCACAACAGTCAGCAGGCCAGGCCGTTCGCCGATAAGCGTAACAGAGAGCAAGGCGCCGAAAACAGGTATGAGCAGCCTATACCCGAGCGAACTGACGACCCCAACGTGGGATAAAGCCTTGTTCGCAAGTAAGAACGCGAGACCGGTACCGATGAATCCTATATGAAGGAGAAGGAGAATATCTTCCATTCGCAAGGATCGAATCCGGAAAAAACTCTCCTGCCGCACCAAGACCACTACGAACAGAACACAGGTTCCGAAAAACATGGAAATGAACGTAGGTGTCGTGCTTCCGTATTTCTTAACGAACCCGGCAAGAAGTATGCTGTACAGGCTCATGCAGAGAGCCGAACCGAGGAGCAGGAGATTCCCGATCAGCGCTTTATCTGCAAATGAAACAGCCTGAGGTCTGCCGTTCGTCACTACCAGAAACATACCTACAATGCCGATGCAGGCTCCCATGATCCGCCATTTCGAGATATGCTCCCGGATCAGAAGCGGGGCGAGGAAAACCGTGATGATCGGCTGAGTGTTCACTAAGAGCGAACTGCTCGTCGCGCTCGACAGCTCGATGCCGAAACACACGAGAGCAGAGAACGCCGCGACGCCGATAACACCGAGTCCGCATATGCGCACCGTATCGCTGCGGCTCGGAATCCCTTTTTTTCTATATAATAACTCCCATACAAAAAAGGGGACGAGAAACAGAAAACTCAACAGATATCGCACGAATGCGAGCATCAATGGTGAGACGGAATCCATAACATGCTTGCTTGCCGGATATGTGCTTCCCCATGCGAGCATGACAAGGACGAGCGTTACAATCCATAAGACACGGTCTTTTTTCATTATTTTATTTCTCCGACTATCCTTCACATTCATTATACAATGCACCGATACAATAACAACTACAAAAAAACAGGGAATCATCGAATTTGAGCAAGAACTATAATTATTTACAATGTAAAGAATTAAAAAGCAAGAAGTGTTCCGTTTTACGGAAGATTGCCGGATACGCCATCTGCTTCCACGAGATATCCCTGCAGAGGGCTTTTCCATTCAATAAAAATTTGTTGACGCCGTACAATCCTTGCTTTATCATGGGGGGATAAAAAGGGAATTTTCGAAAGGCTTTCTAAGGAGGTGAAAACAAGTAAAAACAGCTTTTAAGTTCTTGTGCGAAGAAAAATCCAAAATAGGAGGAATTCCATGTCTGATGAAGTTGTTGTAACGCCGGTCGGATATAAAGAAAACCCGGACCTGATGCCGGCACTCATGAAAACGAGAACATACAATCCGTGGACCTTCACGATGATGATGTTCAGCATGAACACCTGTATACCGATGTTCTTCCTCGGCCCCATAGCTGTGGGACAAGGGTTGAACTTCTGGCAGGCACTGCTCGGCGCCCTCATCGGGAACCTGGCGGCAGTGCTCGTCATGTGGTGGAACGGGCAGCCGGGACTGAAATACGGGATCAACTATCCTGTACAGCTCCGCGAATCCTTCGGGTTCAGAGGAAAAGAATTGCCTGTCATTCTGAGAGGGCTCGCCGGAACCATGTGGTTCGGTATCGAGGCATATGCCGGTTCTCTCGCTCTTATGATGATCGTGTTCGCAATCGGTGGACTTCCTGCGGATCAGGCGACTGCAATGGCATACAAGTGGCTTATCCTGGCCTTGGTTGTATACCTGGGATCCTTCATCGTCGTCATGCTTTTCGGACTGAAAGGCATAGGAAGAATGGCCGATTTTGCAGGCCCGCTCATGCTTATCTATTTCATCTGGTTCGTCATCTTCCTCGCTACGAACAAACAGTTTACGCCGAATATTCCCAAGCTGTGGCAAACATCCGTCAGCATATTCAGTATGAACTTCCTCATCTATCTCGCTGTACAGACGAACTGGTGGGCGACAGTCGCGTTGAATGTATCCGACCTTTCCCGCGGTATCGATCCGAAGAAACGGGGAACGTTCCTCACCGGTCTCATGATTGGTATCGTTGTAGGCCAAATCATAGGAACAGCGCTCGGATATGCTGCTTCCCAGCTCACAGGCGAAGTGCTTCCCCAGGTCATCATACTCAAGTATGCGCCCGGCATTATTCCAGCGCTTCTCGGTTTGATTTTCGCATTCGTCGCACCATGGTCTACGGACATGACGGCGAACTCCCCTGCGCTTATCAATATCCTCATGTCGACGTTCAGGGCGCGGTGGAAAGTGGCTGTTGTCGTATCTGCAGTCGTGGCTTTCCTCATAGCTCCCTGGTGGTTGCCGGGAGGAGGTGCGTACTACACATACATCAACAATTTTGCAGCGAACTACGGTATACTGCTCGGTCCCATAGCAGGTATCATGATGGCGAACTACTATGTCATCCGCAAGAAGAATTTCAACCTTCAGAAGCTGTACACGTACGGCAAAGAAGGCTGCTGGTATGTCGGCGGATGGAGCATGGCAGCGATCATAGCCCTGGTCGTCACCTGGATCATATGTTACCTCATCGCCATACCGACGAAACAAATGGCATACATAGTTCCGGGGGCCAACGGGCAGCCCGGTCTTATACCGTTCCCGGGCGGAATAACCTGGTATCCGGCAGTCGTGATTTCTTTCTTCGCATATTGGCTCTTTGCAAAGATTCTGAAAGAGTAGTACTGTCGAAGAAGGGCAAAAGGCGGGGGAACCCGCCTTTTTTGTTTGAGGGAACCTCTAGTAACTTTCGGTTGGTTCCCAGAGCGGGCACCTAATCGCTAAGCGTAAGGAATTATTTTTTCGCATTGCGAAAAAATAAAGAGTTTTTAGGGGTGCCCTTGATATTAAACTTGCCAATTTGTGGTTTCGTTGGTAGAATTCTGAAATCTTCAAATCATATGAGAAAGGAGGCTCCAATGTCGCGGATAGTGAAGTGCGGCCATATACAGGCATCGAATCCGAAATACGAAGGATCGGTAGCCGAAATAAAGGAGGCCATGATACAGAAACACATTCCCCTCATAGAAGAAGCGGGGAAAAAAGGCGTGCAGATACTTTGCCTTCAGGAAATCTTTCACGGCCCCTATTTCTGCTGCGAGCAGGATATAAAGTGGTACGGAACAGCAGAACCGGTACCCGGTCCCATAACAGAGCGGTTGTCAGAATATGCGAAAAAATACAAGATGGTGCTCATCATTCCGGTCTATGAGAAGACCTTGGAAGGTGTGTATTACAACTGCGCAGCAGTCATAGACGCGGATGGGGAATACATAGGAAAATTCAGGAAAGTCCATATCCCTCATACATGGCCTGGCTTCTGGGAAAAATTCTATTTCAAACCGGGTAACCTGGGATTTCCGGTTTTCGACACTGCCTATGCCCGAATAGGCATATTCATCTGCTATGATAGGCACTTTCCCGAATGTGCGCGGATTCTCGCTCTGAACGGGGCGGAAATCCTCTTCAACCCTTCGGCGACAACATCGGGCAAATCCCAGTACCTGTGGGAACTTGAACAGCCTGCGCAGGCCGTAGCGAACGGTGTGTTCATCGGGGCGAACAACAGGGTCGGTTTGGAGAAACCCTGGGAATTCGGCGAATTCTACGGCTCGAGCTATTTCGTGGACCCACGCGGCAAAATCCTCGTCAAAGGCAGTGCGACCCACGACGAAGTCGTCGTGGCTGACCTGAATCTCGATCAGATCCGCGAGGTGAGAGACGGCTGGCAATTCTTCCGCGATCGCAGGCCGGAGATGTACGACGATATAGCGGAACTCTACGATATTCCATAAGGGCGGCGCTTCCCTGCCGCCCCCTAGGGACGGCATCCCTGCCTCGAGTACGTCAATCGGAATTCCGGCAGCGGATGACTGTTGGCATCTTCGATGCCTGCAGCCGCGCCTGGCACGCGTACATCCGTGTAATC
>CAZWAS010000020.1:38640-44047 GCA_964631915.1 uncultured Spirochaetales bacterium
GATAGTAAAATGAGTAGCTTAAGACAATACTCGAAATTAAGCATGTCGACATAAGGTTTAAAAGTCTATATGAATGCCCTTCCTGTTGTGAGCACAAATGATCGGATAAACAAAAAGATCGAGGAAACCTGTACGGCGGACGGTTCTTTCGAACCTGTATTTCTCCGCGAAATCGATACCGCCCTCGAGTATCTGAAATACGAACTGCCGGAAATCACAGTAATAAATTTCTCCGATCCGTTGCTCGATGTGTTTCCGATTCTCGAATCCGCAAAGGAAGATCCCTGGCTTCATTACGGCGGCATAATAGCAGTATACAACAACGGGGAGGAAAATCATTTCACTGAAAAAATCAGGAATTCCAATATCATCAGCCTCATCCCCGAAAAAGAATTCGACGCGAGTTTCCACAGGGTTCTCCGAATCCTCAAGCAGAACCGCCAGATTTTATTTCAGCGGGATTTCCCATATTTCCGGTTCTTTCGTCATGGACAACGACCCATTCGATATGAAAACGTATACGAATCTCGTGACGAACTACCTGTACAACATGAATTATATCGGAGTCGACAAAAAGGAACGACTCCATGTGGCGCTCCTCGAAATGCTCATGAACGCAGTGGAACACGGCAACTGCAAAATTTCCTACGAGGAGAAAAGCGCTTGGCTCGAAAAACAGGGGGACATCCTTCCCCTCATACGTAAGAAATGTGAAGATCCTCATATTCGAGCCAAAAAAGTGTATTTCACCTACCGCATTACACCCAAAGCCTCTTCTTTTGTCATCAGAGACGAAGGAGAAGGGTTCGATTGGAAAACCAGATTCAGCAAAGCAAACGAAGTGAACCTCTGGCTCCATGGTCACGGCATAAAGATGGCGAACCTTTATGTCCAGAACCTGAAGTACAACGATAAGGGAAACGAGGTGTCTTTCGAGATGCAGCACGACCTCTTCGCGAACAAGGTCATTCCCATGGCATTCGCGGATCAGGAAGAAGTTACATTTCAGGATGGCGAACAAGTATTCGAGGAAGGGGAAGAATCATCCTATCTATACTACATCGTCTCCGGAAAGTTCAAGATATTCGCCAACCAGAAGCTCATATCCAGGCTGGGGCCGGACGACATATTCATCGGAGAGATGTCTTTTCTCCTGAACAACAAACGATCGGCCACGGTAGTATCCGACGGCACAAGTGTACTCATAAAGATATCGAAGAATGCATTCGTGAACGCGATCAAGAAATATCCCCATTACGGCATATTCCTCGCCCGCCTTCTTGCGCGAAGACTCTCCAACCTCAACGAGCGGATCGGCAAGGCAAAAATCAAGGCGAAGCTATGAAGTGCTTCATGTGCCGAGCATGAGCTCGGCCATGACTTTTGCATCTCCGACCATGTTTTCCACGATGCAATACTCGTTCGGCTGATGAGCGGTCTCGTCGAATTTCGCCCAAATGGCTACCGGATATCCTGCGTTCCGCAGGAAAGCTCCGACAGTCCCGCCGCCTATGCCTACGGGCCGCGCATCCACCCCATACACATTCTTGACCGCTTTTTTGAGAGCAACAACGAGTCCAGCGTCTGCAGGAGTGGGAACGGATTCGACTCTCTGGATGATTTCGTAGGATACCGATACGCCGTACTTTTTCTCGATATCCCTACAGTGGCGGTCTATTGTAGAAAGCACATCGTCCGTGGGAATGGAAGGAAGAATCCGGGAGTCCAAATAAAACACATCTTCTCCGGGTATCGTGTTGACGTTCGGAACATTGGCCTCTTTCTTGGTGGGTTCGAACGTTGAATACGGCGGTTCGAAAATAGGATCGATCCGGGCATACGATTGCTTGAGGCTGTCGAGCTTCAACACGAGCTCCGATGCAGCCACAAAAGCGTTCCTGCCCTGATCGGGTCGCGATGCATGGCACTGCATACCCTTGGTAACGAATTTCATCCACAAAAGCGTTTTCTCCGCGACTTCGATCATCGTACCGTCGGGAAGACCGCTGTCCGGCACGAGAAACAGATCGTTCTTCCCGAAAAGCCTGTGTTCCCGCAGCAGATATTTGATGCCATAATCCGATGCGGTCTCTTCGTCTGCGACAAACAGCAGACCCACGCGTCTTGCAGGAATTACACCGGTCTTTAGAAATGCGAGAGCTGCGAACACGGAAGCCACGAGCCCCTGTTGATTGTCTTCGACTCCCCGACCGTAGAGCCTGCCGTCCTTCTCGACAACTTTGTACGGGTCCGTATCCCAGAGCCCCATTTCCCCAGGCGGGACAACATCGAGGTGGCTCATGATCCAGAATGTGGCATCATCGGATTTCCCCGGTACCGTTGTCATGATATTCGGCCTCTTCCCCGAAGGAACCCTGGGATCCGGAGCAGCGAACATCTCGATAGTCCTGAACCCCATATTCTTGAGCCAGGGGATGAATGCCTGGGCTTTGTCCCATTCGCCGTCTCCTCCGCTCTGCGGCGCGATTGCAGGCACGGAAGAGAGCAGCGCCTGCAATTCCTTCATACCATCCTTGTGATTCTCTATGAACTCGAACAATCTTTCTTTATCTCTCATACTCCTTCCTTACAGGCCGACTCGCGGCTCTCTCACACTATGATATCGCATTATGCATTCCCTCCGAAGGCATCGAAGATACCACCGGTACAGTAAGTGCCGAAGGTATCGGAAGTACTGCAGAAACACCCTATTCCACATCGAGGACCAAACTGACCGGACAGTGATCCGAACCGTACACATCTTTCAGTATCGAGGCCTCTTTGACCTTTTTCGAAAACGCCTGATTCACCCAAAAGTAATCTAGGCGCCACCCTACATTCTTCTCCCGTGCATTGAAACGGTATGTCCACCAGGAATAATTGCCCCCTTCCTGATTGAACATGCGGAAGGTATCCACGAACCCCGCAGCCTGAAACTCGTCGAGCCATGCGCGCTCTTCGGGCAAATACCCGGGATTGCCTTCGTTATCCTTCGGCCGTGCCAGATCGATCGGCTTATGGGAAATGTTGTAATCGCCGCAGAGAACGATGTTACCGCCTTTTTTTACGGTTTCCACACAGAGGTCGAGTATGGTTTTGCAGAAATCGAGTTTGTAGGAAAGCCGCGCACCTTCTTCCTGTGAATTGGGGAAATAGGCGTTTATGAGCAGGAACTCAGGATACTCGAGCAACAGAACCCGTCCTTCGGAATCGAAATCGGCCTTGCCGAGCGTTCTTACCGAAAGCGGCTTGTATTTCGCATACACAGCCACTCCCGAATAGCCTCTGCGCGCAGCGGAAGCGAAATGTACCTCATACCCAGCTTGTTCTCTATACTTCTCAGGTAGTTGATCTGGGTGCGCCTTTGTCTCCTGAAGACACAATACATCGGGCGCTGCACGTTCGAACCATTCGAACAGCCCTTTTTTCTCAGCCGCTCGAATTCCGTTTACGTTCCAGGAAACGAGTGTTTTCATGTGCCCCATACTAATGGACTGCTCGATAAGAATCAACCGCCGTCGGAAAGAGCATCCAATGCGAATTGTAGTACTTTTCGATATTTTTTTTGATTTTCCCAAACCCACGACAAGGGATTCTTTCCCGTATACACACTTCATTCTCATATGGCTGAAGCATGCGTTCCATAACCGCAAGGCTAAGAACATCCTCAAAAACAAGATTGAAACACTGCACTGTTGTTCCCATTTCAGAAATCCAGATCGAGCTTGTCAATATCGCCGGGCCGTATTTTGGGTAACACAATTTCGCTCGGGGAAAAACCGGATTGCAATTGCTTTACGGCCTCTTGTATTGTCGATACGTGGGTGACGGTCGTTCCCTCCTTATCCGGCTTTAAGAGCAACACCTCATCGAGCGATAAAGCCGCTCTTCATGTCTTCTATCATCCTCATCAGGCCGGCCGAGCAATACTTTACGCTTGTGCTCGACCTTTTCATAGTGTGCAAATTAAGATGAGAAAAGGGCATTCTTTTCCTCGGGATGGCAAAGCTCCCCCAAATTTCTTTTCACGCGGAGCTCGTCGTCCAGGAGAATGAGGTCAGCCTCTTTTCCGACTTCTATGCTACCTTTTCTTTCACTTATGCCCAGAAGCTCGCAGGGATTGGCAGTGACCATCCTCACCGTTTCCGCTACGGATGCTCCGCTTACTGCTCTAAAAGAGCGCATAACGTCGTCTACAAATTTGTTCGAACCTATGAGCGTACCGTCGTCCTTGTATCTGACTCCGTCTTTTCCCGAAACAACACGCCTGTCGAAGTACTCATATTCCCCGTAGGGCAGGCCTGCAGAAACGACTGCGTCGGATATGAGAATCATCTTCTCGCGGTTGAGATGGCGATAACACATATCCACAGCTTCTTTGCATACATGGATGCCATCCGCGTTTAATTCGAAAAAAACATCACGGTTCAGGAATGGAAGCATGGCAAGGCCCGGCGTTTTATGGGAGATGCCGGACATGGCATTGAAAAGATGGGTTATGTTCCATCCTTTCAAATCCGAAGGGATACGGCCGAGCCCCCAGTCCGAATGTCCCAGGCAGGGGATTATGCCGTGTTCTGCAAACCCCCGGATTATTTCGTGGCTGCCGTCAAGTTCAAGAGCAAAGGTCATCATCACTATGGATCCGCGGGACAAGACGACAAGCCGATCGAGCGCATCGCGATCCGGGGATTGGATGTAGCAGGAAAGGATTCCTCCCCGTTTGCCAGCGTTCACGAAAGGCCCTTCGACATAAATGCCAGGAACGCGGTTTTGCAGCCAGGGGCTATTCTCAATCTCCACCGCGAGGGCTTCTATCACTTCGGGATCGCTCTGTGTGGTCGGCAGGAATGTGTTGACCCCGTGCTCTGCAAGACAGGCTGCCATGGCTGCTATGGTGTGCGGTTTCTTTGGAGCGGCATCGAACCCGTGCTCCCCTCCGCCGTGTATATGCAACTCCACGAGTCCGGGAGCGAGATAATGGCCGCCCCCGTCTATCACAGGCATATCATTCGCTCTGGGAAGCGAACCCGAAATCGCGGAGATGATGCCGTTCCGCACGATGAGGTGCTTGCCTTCCAGAATACCGTCCTTTTGGATTATGCGGCTGTTGGTGATTGCGAAGGTTTTCATGGTTCTTTCATACCACAGATTCGAAGCGGGGGACAGTGCACTTCCCTGTGCTGGAAAACAAAAAGGCTGTGCGCCGTATTAACCGAAGCACAGCCAAATGCCGAATTATCAATAATCCGATTATTACGTATGCTTCTCTGTGATCTTGCCTTCCTGCTTTCGGATTTCGAGAAGCGATTTCGCATATCCTCTATCGTGCGTCGAACATCCCACAGGTTTCTGACGGATGAGGCATTCGATGCAGTTGTAACACGTGGTGAACCAGTCGATTTAG
>CAZWAS010000021.1:0-6063 GCA_964631915.1 uncultured Spirochaetales bacterium
ATGTACGAAAAACAGCGGGAGGAAGCATTGCAGGAAAAGGAGATTCTCCTGCGGGAAGTGCATCACCGCGTGAAAAATAATCTCCAGATCATTTCGAGCCTCCTGAGCCTGCAATCCACCTACCTACGGGATCCGCACGACCTTGTGCTTTTCGAGAATAGCCAGGACAGAATACGATCGATGGCATTGGTACATGAACAGATCTATCAGAGCGGTACATTCGCGACCATCGATTTCGGCCAATACGTACAATCGCTCTATACGAGTCTGCGCGACGCCCATTGTCCGAATCCTGAATCAGTGCGCTCCGATATACGCATCACCGTCAAACCCCTCCAGCTCGACATAGCGATTCCGTGCGGCCTTATCATGAACGAACTCATCACCAATGCTTTCAAGCACGCGTTCCCGGACGGAAAAGAAGGGATCATTTCGATACGTATGGAGCCGTACGGAGAATCGACCTTGCTATGCGTGAAAGACAACGGCATAGGCATGCGAAGCCCGACCGATGTACCGCAGGAACCTATGCGCACGCGTGCCAGGCGGGACTGCAGATCGCAAGGGACCGGGGGTCATAGCCGGAGGCATACTGGAGACGTCGAAAGCCCGGCCGATGGAAAACACCCGTACTCGTTGGGCCTTATTCTCGTCGAGAACCTTGTGGAACAACTGCAGGGGAAACTCACCCAAAAATTCGAGAATGGAACCGAGATAACGATCGTCTTTTAGCCACGCAAAAAAAAGGGGCTGTCTTCCGACGCCCCTTCCATGCCACAGCTCGGTTTTTGTCTGAAATTATATTACCTTGACTACCTTGTTGCTTTTCAGGCAGCGGGTACAAATCTTGATGGTTTTTATGGAACGCCCCACCATAGTCTTGATTTTTACGAGGTTCGGCTTCCATTCGCGCCTTGACTTATTATGAGCATGGCTTATAGTGTTTCCGGTAACCGTCTGTTTTCCGCATAATTCGCATCTTCTAGCCATAGTAGATACCCTTTCTTTTCCCTGAATGTCTGGTGAGTGTATCAAAAATACCGAATCGTGTAAAGGACTATTGTCCGATCCATGCATTCCGTGATTGAATGTGACCTTGACAGGAGGCCCCATGCGTATAGGGTTTTTTCAGTTCAATCCTCGCTTCGGAGACAGAGCGTACAACATCGACTACATCGTATCTGAGATCAGGAAGCAGCAGAACGGATTTGCCGACATCCTTGTGCTCCCTGAACTCGCTACCACAGGGTATCTGTTCCTTTCCAAAGAAGAAGTCAGAGAGATGGCCGAACCCATTCCCGGTCCCACGAGCCGGACACTGGAAGTCGTGTGTAAAGAAAAAAACATGCGCATGGTCATAGGCTTGGCAGAGTCGGCACAGGGAGGAGCCTTGTACAACAGCGCAGCGCTCATAGGCCCTGACGGAGTCGAAGGCGTGTACAGGAAAATGCACCTCTTTCACGAGGAAAAACTGTTTTTCAAACCCGGAGATCTCGGATTCCCCCTTTTCGATGTGATGGGAGCCAAAATCGCCATGCTCGTGTGTTTCGACCACATGTTCCCCGAAGCCGCACGGACCGTTGCTCTCGCGGGCGCTCAGATCGTGTGCCATGCTGCGAATCTCGTGCTTCCGGAGTACGCTCAGCTCACGACGAGGGTTCGCGCGATAGAAAACAGGATGTATTGGGTGCTTGCGAACCGGTACGGCAGCGAATCCAGAGGAAACACGACCCATACCTACACAGGAGCAAGCCAAATCGTAGCACACAACGGCAAACTCATCGCCGCTGCTCCCAAGGACGAAGACAGCCTGATGATCGCAGATATCGATCCATCCTTGAGCCTCGAGAAAAAGGTGACGCCTCTGAGCGATCTGTTCAAAGATCGGCGTACCGAGGCGTACCAGCTGTGAAGATTGGACAGCGTCCTAAGAAAACAGCAGAAATTGATAAATAGAGCAATTTTTCACAAAATCATTTCTGATTTCATTATTTATAACTCTGATTATTGCATTTTTCATCATTTACACCTATACTTATTGCATGAGGATCGACAAGCTTGACCTTTCGATCATAAAACTCCTCCGCGACGGAAGAAAATCCTTCAAAACGATTTCCGATGAATTATCAATAGCGGAAAACACGGTGCGCGCACGGGTGAACCGCCTCACGGAAGGAGGAGTACTGGAAATCTCGGGCCTTATACAGCCCGAAGCAGTGCCCGGTCATCACCTCGTGATGATAGGGGTAAAGCTTGCAACCATGGACCTTGTGAAGAAAGGTGAAGAATTCAGCAAACTGCGCGGTGTCGTATCTGTGTGCGTAGTAACAGGCAGGTTCGATCTCATCATAACGGTGTTGCTCAAGGAGAGCTTCGGCCTCCTCGAGTTCTACACGGAAGAAGTCTCCCGCGTGAAAGAAGTACAGTCCGTGGAGACATTCGTCGTATACAAGAATTACAACATGAAAGTACAATACGTATTATAAGAAGGTCGGATATGGACGGTACGCGAACTACGGCTCTCCATGCTTGGCACCTCGCACACGGTGCGAAAATGACCGAATTCGGCGGATGGGACATGCCCGTACAGTACTCCACTGGAGCCATTCAGGAGCACATCATCACGAGGCGATCCGCAGGGTTGTTCGACATCGATCATATGGGCCAGATCGCAGTATCCGGACCAGATGCCGGGGTACTGCTTCAAGAAACAGTGACGAGCCCACTCTCGTCCATGAAAGACTTCACTGCACGTTATGCGCTCTTTCTCAACGAGAAAGGTGGAGTACTGGACGATCTTTTCGCCTATAAATTACCTGGCCTGTGGATTCTTGTGGTAAATGCCTCGAACCGGGAGAAAGACCTCGCATGGCTCAAGGCAAAAAGCAAGGGGAAGCGGGTTAAAATCGAAGATTTTTCCGATTCGACGTATATGATAGCGCTTCAGGGGCCGAAAGCCCTCGCGCTCATGAGCCGACTCACCGGCGAGGATTTTTCCGCTCTTGCACGGCTCTCGGTATTGGAGACTGCAGTGGGGACTACTGTCTGCAGTATAGCGAAGACAGGATATACCGGAGAAGACGGTGTTGAGATACTGTGTTCGGAACAGCACGCCCTGGCGCTGTGGGAGACAATCCTCGATGCGGGCAAGGCTTCGGGTATAGAGGTATCTCCTGTCGGACTTGCAGCGCGGGACAGCCTCCGTTTCGAGGCAGGATTCCCGCTTTATGGGCATGAGATAGACGATTCCACCAGCCCGCTCGAAGCAGGCCTCGGATGGGCCTGTACATCGGTGCAGAACTATATCGGTAAAGCCGCTTTAGAGCGTCTGAAAGCTTCCGGGCTAAGGAAAAAGCTCGTCACGATCGAGCTCACGCAACCGGGGGTGCCACGGCCCGGTTATCCTGTGCTCGATGGAGAACACAAAAAGATAGGAACCGTCGTCTCGGGCATGTTCTGTCCGAGCCTGAAGAAATACTGTGCAAACGCATTCGTAAAACCGGAGTACGCACATATAGGCTCGCCTGTAGAAATCCTCATCCGAGAAGTACCGAAGACAGGAATGATAACGAAACGACCGCTTTATACGCCGTCATACAAACGAAAAGCATAGGAGGCTGCTATGACGTTCGACAATTCCGTCCGCTACAGAAAGACCCATGAATGGGCGAAGAAAGACAATGAGGAAATCGTTACAGGCATCTCGGATTTCGCCCAAGACAAACTCGGAGATATCGTGTTCGTGGAGTTACCCGCCGTGGGGAAAACCTTCGCCCAGGGAGAGGCATACGGAACCATAGAATCCGTGAAATCCGCGAACGAGATTTATCTTCCTATGTCCGGAACCATAACTGCAGTGAACGAACGACTGAAACAGTCGCCCGAGCTCGTCAACCAAGCTCCCTTCGGCGAAGGATGGATCGCCCGATTCAAACCTACGCATCCCGAAGAGTGGGAAGGGCTCCTCGACGCAGCTGTATACGAAAAAACCGCAAATGAAGAAGGATAAGGCATTATGCCGTACATAGCAAACACGGATGGGGAACGCACCGACATGCTTGCAACCATCGGGTTGAAAAACATGGAAGAGTTGTTCAGGGACCTGCCGAACGCCTATACATTCCCGACTGTCAACCTCCCTCCTGCAGCTTCCGAGCCCGAAGTTCTCGCGGAATTGAAAGCATTGAGCGAAAGAAATTCTTCTTCGGACCGATTCCTCTGGTTTCTGGGCGCAGGTGCGTACCGCCATTTCATTCCCTCGGTCGTGCCTTTTCTCCAATCCAGGGGAGAGTTCGCTACATCGTACACACCCTACCAGCCAGAAGCGAGCCAGGGAACCTTGCAGGCCATCTTCGAATATCAGAGCATGATGTGCGAGCTCCTCGGTATGGATGCGACGAACGCTTCCCATTATGACGGAGCCACTGCACTCGCGGAAGCAGTGCTCATGGCGGTGAACGTGTCGAACGGAACGAGGAAGAGGGCGCTCTTAAGCCCGCGTGTGCACCCGGAATACAAAGAGGTGGTGTCGACGTATGTACAGGGGGCAGGCATAGAGATCGCAGTGCAGAATGAAGGCAAAGGTCTCGCGGAACAGCTCGGGGAGAGCACTGCCTGTTATGTGGTGCAATATCCTAACTTTTTCGGTGAAATCGAGGACCTTTCGGGTATAGCAGAGACGGTTCATGCCAGCGGAGCCCTGTTCGTCGTACATGCCGATCCGTTCAGCCTCGGCATGCTCAAACCCCCCGGCGCCTTCGGTGTAGACATCGCGACCGCAGAGGGCCAGAGCTTGGGAACACCCATGAGCTTCGGTGGCCCCTTCCTTGGCGTATTCGCAACGACTTCGGGCCTGGTGCGGAAAATGCCAGGAAGGCTTGTGGGTCAGACCGTTGACCGGGAAGGGAAACGGGGCTTCGTACTCACCCTGAACACCAGGGAGCAGCACATACGCAGAGAGAAAGCCACGAGCAACATATGTACGAACCAAGGGCTCGTCGCCCTGGCTGCAGCTATATACCTGTCCGTCATGGGCAGAAACGGTCTCCGGAAAGCCGCCGAGCTTTGTTTCCGCAAGGCACATTATGCGGCACGCAGCATCGCTTCGGTTCCGGGATTCTCCTGTGCCGATCGGTTCCCCTTCTTCAAAGAGTTCGTGGTGTCCTGTCCCTGCGACGCCTCCGCTCTTTTCGATTCCCTTGCGCAAAAAGGAATCATCGCAGGACTTCCGCTCGAACGGTATTTCCCTGAACGGAAGCGCGATCTCCTCGTATGCGTCACGGAACTCAATACGAAAGACGAAATAGACGCGCTCGTGTCCGCTCTTAAGGAGGCAGTATGAAACCGACGCATCCCGTACCATTCATCTGGGAATCGGGAGTCAGAGGCAGATGCGGGGTGAGCCTGCCGGAACCCGATGTGCCGGATGCGGAAATTCCTGCATCCCTCATCCGCGGGGAGCTTCTCCTTCCCGAAAAAAGCGAACTCGAAGTGGTGCGTCATTTCATGGCACTCTCTCAGGAGAACTTCAGCATAGACACGAACTTCTATCCTCTCGGTTCCTGCACCATGAAGTATAATCCCAAAGTGAACGAAAAAGCGGCTACGCTCTCTGGGTTCCAGGACACGCACCCCCTCCTTCCCGAATCCTTGTGTCAGGGCAGCATGGAGGTGATGTACAACCTGCAACAGTTCCTCGCCGAGATAGCAGGGTTCGAAGGAGTCAGCGTACAGCCTGCTGCAGGGGCGCAGGGCGAACTAGCAGGCGTGCTTATGATACGCGCGTACCATAAAGACAGAGGCGACCTCAAGCGTACGAACATGCTCATACCCGATAGCGCTCACGGCACGAACCCTGCATCGGTAGCTATGGCCGGCTTCAAGGCTGTAGAGATTCCTTCGGGCAAAGATGGACTTGTCGATCCTGAGGTACTCGAAGGCTTCTGCGATGACACTGTTGCGGGTATTATGATAACCAACCCGAACACGCTCGGCCTGTTCGAAAAAAATATAATCGATGTCATTCGGATCGTGCACAAAGCAGGGGGTCTCGTATACGGAGAC
>CAZWAS010000021.1:6139-8988 GCA_964631915.1 uncultured Spirochaetales bacterium
ACCTGCACAAGACCTTTTCCACGCCGCACGGAGGAGGTGGGCCCGGAGCGGGTCCCGTCGGAGCCGGTGAAAGGCTCCTTCCCTATCTTCCCGGACCCGTGGTCGTCAAAGAGGAAGGGTCATTCAGGTTCGTCGTGCCGGAACATTCCATAGGTCGCCTGAAATCCTTTTACGGTAATTTCGGCATACTCGTCCGCGCCTACACGTATATACGCATGCTTGGGGCGCAAGGGCTGAAAGATGTATCCATGAATGCAGTTCTCAATGCCAACTATTTGAAGGCCCTCATAGAGAAGACCTATCCCGTGAAATACCCGGGAATCTGTATGCACGAATTCGTGGCGAGCCCCCCTGCTGTCGAAGGCATCCATACAGTGGACATAGCCAAACGCCTCATCGATTACGGGTTCCACCCGCCCACAGTATATTTTCCCCTCATCGTGAAAGAAGCGATTATGCTCGAACCGACCGAAACCGAATCCAAGGAGACCCTCGACACATTCGCGCAAACGCTTCTCCGCATAGCGGAAGAGGCGGAACGTGCGCCTGAGCTCCTCAAAGAAGCTCCTCACCATACGCCGGTGAAGAGGCTTGACGAAGTCCAAGCGGCACGCACTCCGGTGTTGAGATGCTTATGCGGATAGGCGAACCACGAGGGCTCCAACAAACTACGGGCTTTTCTTTTTCATCCTGAGAAGGTACAGTTCCTCCTCATCCTTCGATTCCAGGATGATCCACCTGGAGCGATCGGCCATCCCACAAAGGGTTTCGATCGAAGGAAGAAAATCCTTCTGTAGCACTTCGCTCCGGACATGTTCCTTGTGGAACGAATTGATCGCTTCGGAGCTTTCCACATGAAAAATCACGAGAGTTCCCCCGGTTTTCAATATCCGATGGAATATCCCTAACGCGGTCGGCTTGTCGTGCAGATGAGGGAATGCTGAAAAAACAAACACAGCATCGAACGATTCGTCGGCGAATTCGTACGTATACACGTCTCCTCGAATGTACAGAGCCCGTTGGTCTGAGTTTTTCGTCCGAGCTTTGCCGATCATCCCGTCGGAAACATCTATGCCGATCAATCTCCCTCTTGGGCCAAGGCGCTGCAAAATGTAAGGCGCCAATACGCCTGTCCCGCACCCGACATCGAGTACAGCGGCGTCAGAATCCAATCCGCTCGAACGGACCACGGCTTCTATGGTCGCCTTCTGAGCATCGGTCAGCACCACTCGTTCGTCCCAGCCATCTGCGAGGTCGTTGAAAATTTCCCGTCTCGGATTATCGATCGTTCTACGATGCTCGGACATCATCTTGCTCCGCTTATCTGGTTCTCGTTGTATCGGATAACATCTTCTATGGATTTGGTGCCGAAAAGACCGGGGAAATTGATGAACGACACATATTTCGAACTCTTGCTTACTTCGGCAAGCGGTTTCGCAACCATGTTATGGTAGTTGTCTATGATGATATCAGGCTTCAGTTTCGATGCCTGCCCGATCTGGTCCGAGTTCACGGGAGCGGGACCGAAAGTTGCGACGATCGTGAAGCCGAGCGATTTTGCAAGCGGAACCTGGAACGAGTGAACCATGGCATTTTTACCGAAGAGGTTCGCCGCTTTCAGCTTGTTCCGTAAGGATTCGAACGCGTTTTCAAGAGCCTGCATGTTGCTGCGGCACTGCTCGAGCGTACCGAGTTTCTGCGCGATTTTCTCCGTCTCTGCTTTCAGGTTTTCCAGCGAATTTTCGGTGAGAACTTGGATCGTGGTGAACGAACCATCTTTTTTGAGCGATTCGTTGATCTTTGCCACCATCTTCGTCTCGTACCCTGCGAGGAACACCACTCTCGCTTTAGAAAGAAGAGCGATGTCTTCCGGTTTGAGCTCGTATTCCGGCGGATGCACCATGGTGTCCGGTGCAAAATTCTTCACAGGACCTGCGCCTGCGAGCTCCGCTATGGCACCCACCCAGCGGGTCGTAGCCACATAGGGAGCATCGGCAAAGGAAAGCGCAACAAGCGATGCAAAAAGGATAAAAGCAATCAACAATAGCTTCTTTGTTTTCATGGTATATACTCCTTTTTATTCCGCAATTTCTGCACTATAAAAAGTATCACACTGATACCGATAGCCGTGACGGTGACGGAAGGACTCGGCTGAAGCCGTGCCGCGAGCGAGAGGAGAAATCCGAACAATGCGGAACCGAGGCCTATGCCTGCGGCCAGGATGAACAGGCTTTTCATGCTCCTCGCGAAAAAAAGAGCCGCCATTGCAGGGAGTATGAACAGGCAGTCTACGAGCAAGGCGCCTATAATCTTTATGGACAAAGCGATGATGATGCCTGTCGTAACGAGAATGAGGCGGTAGAGCAGCTTCGTGCGCACGCCTGTAGACCAGGCTATGTCCCGGTCGAAAAGCAGGGCGGTGATATCGGTAAAATTCTTCGTTACGAATACTAGTATCACGATGGCGATGACTGCGACGATCGCGATATCCGAAACGGTCACAGCATAGATGTTGCCCCAGAACACCGCGAAGGCATCCATTGCAGGCAGGTTCGCCTTGTCGATGATGATGAAGGCCCCGGCTATCGTGGCAACCATGAAAAAAGCCGACACGTTGGACAGATCGAGCCTGGTTTTCTCGGAAGCCGGTCCCAAGAATGCCACTATGATCAGACACACGACGAGGGGAAAGACGAGGCTGTTCGTTCCCAACAAAAGGCCGACGACCCCTCCGAGCAGTGCTCCGTGCATGAGCGTGAAGCGAAGGGGCACGAGATTCATGACCACCACGAACACGCCAATCAGGGGGAATGCGGTTCCTGCAATGAGGAACACCACGAACGCCCTTT
>CAZWAS010000021.1:9012-9492 GCA_964631915.1 uncultured Spirochaetales bacterium
CTCGAGCACGGAACTCATGGGTTCCCTCCATACTCGGTGAGCCGCCTGTTCTCAAGGACATAGATCCTCGTAGAGAACGACATCACAAGGGAGAGATCATGAGAAATCATGACGATCGTCAATCCTTGTTCTCTGTTCAGACGGCTCAGTATGCTCATGATCTCCCTCTGGGATTCGTGGTCTAAAAATGAATCCGGCTCGTCGAGAAGCATGAGCTCCGTTTTCTGCGCGAGGCAGCGGGCGATATTGGTTTTCTGCTTCTGGCCTCCCGAAAGCGTCCGATAGAGCCTCGTGGAAAGCTCCGCTATGCCGACCATGGCCAGAGGATCAAAGCCATTGTTCTTATGCTTCGCTTTCCCGATTTCCACTACTTCCTGTACCGTGATGGGAAGCCGGGTGTTTATCGCACCTTGGCTTATGTACCCAATTATCGGCCTTACTGTCTTCGGAGCAGAGTCATCGGGTTTATCCGACGCGAAG
>CAZWAS010000021.1:9553-38493 GCA_964631915.1 uncultured Spirochaetales bacterium
CGAGTATGAGCTTTATGAGCGTCGTCTTCCCTGCACCGTTCGGACCGATTATCGAAACGAATTCCCCCTTAGCCACATGCAGAGAAATGCGGTCTAGCACAGGGGCCGATCCATATCCGAACGACAGATCGTGTATACGTATCATTTTAGTGCTACCAATTATATTTTCGTGTTACTATAGGACACAATTGTGTCCGTGTCAATCCAATTGGGAAAACTTGGCCGGATACGCATCCTTAAAACCGCGGGGGGTTATCATCCAGGGGCCCCGCACGAATGTGCGGGAATTGCCGAATACGAGCGTCGTGTTCATATCCACCGGATACTCTGAAATCCGTTCAAGAGGAACGATACGTACGTCCTCTCCATCCCTGAATGCGCGGCGCACAATACCCACCGGCGTTTCCGGGGTGCGGAATTTGCTTGCGGCATCGAGGGCATAGGCGAACAAATCGCGGCGATGCTCGCCCTTCGGATTGTACAGCACGAGAACGAAATCCGCAGACAGCGCCGAAGAGAGCCTTTTTTTTATGATCGCTCGAGGGGTCAGAAGATCGCTCAGCGAGATGACCGCAAAGTCGTGCCCGAGGGGAGCGCCTAACAAAGAAGCGCACGCATGGGCTGCAGTGACTCCGGGGATAACACGGACATCGATGGTGTCTCTATCCTCTTCACTCATGAGTTCGAGCGCAAGGCCGGCGATGCCGTACACACCAGGGTCTCCACCGGAAACAAGGCAGACGGACTCCCCTCTCCGTGCTCTGTCGATCGCATATTGTGCGCGTTCGATTTCCTTTCGCATACCGAAAGAAACCAGCTCTTTTTCTCCGATCCAGGGTTTAAGAAGACCGATATACGAAGTATAGCCGACTACAACATCGGAACCGAGCACAGCCTCTTTGGCTTCAGCGGTAACGGCTTTTTTTGAGCCCGGACCTATGCCCGTTATGAGCAATATTCCTTTGCGATGGCTATCGTAACCTTGCCGTATATCTTCTTCTTCATGATGAGTTTCGTTTTTCTGCCTGCTGATAGTGCACACGGTTCGCATACTCCTTGAATACCGATGTTTCTATATGCCACCGGAGAAACTCCGGTCCTGCAGGAGTAAAGCTCGATGCCGTCCCGTTCGACGAAAACGAGAGGAATTCCGGCACGATCGCACGCTTCGATAAGCCCCGCTTCTTTTCTCTTGATCCAGGCCGTCGCAGCTACGCGGACACTGTTCAGGGAGATTTCGGCATCGTGGGACGATCGTTCGAACGCATCAAGAATTTCATCCGCCGTTGTTCCCTTTCTGCACCCTACTCCTATAATATATATTTTATTTGTTTCACTCGCCGTGGTCACGATCGGAATGGAACCGAGGACGGCGGCTACCTCGTACGCGAGCCTGTTCGCCCCTCCCTCGTGGCCGGACAACGTGCTGATACAGTATCTACTCGCATCGTCCACCACTACCACCGCCGGATCCGTGTATTTCGATCGTACGCAGGGAGCGATTACTCTCACTACGATTCCCAATGCCATGACAAACACAATGCCTTCGTATTCGGAGAATAGCTGCGGTACCACGCGCTTCAGCACACCTTCCCCGACAGCCGGCACTGCAGTGCAGTCCTCTAGCTCCTCGGCGAGAGCTTCCGCCGTTTTCTTTCCCTCTTCGGTCACAAAAACTACAGCGATCCTCATGGCGCAGCTTTCCGAAATCCATGGGAAAATGAAGAGCTGTACAGCCGAGACGCCTCATACGGCGAATCGAGAACCCGCCCTACTATGATGAGCGCATGCCTGGATATTCCCGCATCTTTTGTCTTTCGTGCGATATCCGAAAGGGTTCCCCGGCATATTCTCTGATCAGGCCACGAAACTCGGTACAGCACAGCTACCGGTGTATCGGGTTCGTACGTTTCGAGAAGCCGGGATACGACGCTTTCGATGTGTTCTACGCTCAAAAAAAGCACCATGGTCGCTTTCGACTGAGCGAGAATCCGCAGGTCCTCACTTTCTGGCGTTTTCGTCCTGCCGGATATCCGCGACAGCACGACTGTCTGGCTGACTGCGGGCAATGTGAGCTCCGTCTTCAAGGCGGCAGCAGCAGCCTGGAACGAGCTCACACCGGGAATCACTTCCACAGGAATTCCTTGTCTCTGGCAGTAATCGATCTGCTCCTGGATGGCTCCGTATAAAGAAGGATCGCCGGTGTGAAGCCTCGCTATCACACCGTTCCGCATCTTCGCTGCGGAAAAAATGCCCGTTATATCTTCGAGCGTCATCGAGGAAGAGTCGTATACAGCCGCTTGAGGATGAAGATCGGCGAGCAGGGCGGGATTCACGAGCGAACCGGCATAGATGACGATATCCGCCCTATCCAGTATCCGCTTCCCTTTAATCGTCATGAGTTCGGGGTCGCCGGGTCCTGCTCCGATGAAAAAAACCTTCATTCCCTTCTTCCTTTCTTGCGCTTCACGATGAGCAGGGACAGATAGGAGGACTCGCAGTCCTGTATTTCGGACAACCCTCGGTACACACGTTCATCCGGGAAACCAATCCTGCTCACGAGGTAGACCGTTTCGTCGTATCCGAGAGCCCTAAGCAGCGCTTTCACTTCGACAAGACGGTTGTTCAGTTTCATGAACACCACAGTATCATAGGAATAAAGCGCATTGGCGACCACCTTTCCTTCTTCGGGAAGAGGCATGATCAGCAATCGTTCGTCTCCGACCACGAGAGGAACATCGATGAGCGAAGCAGCAGCTGTGAAGCTGGTTATGCCGGGAATCGTCTCGTGAGGCACGAGAGGATCGTGCCGCTTCAAACAGTCCAGAAGATAGCAGTAGGTGCTGTAAAGCATCGGATCTCCCAACGTCGAATATGCGACACATAATCCCGAAAGGACTTCCCGAGCGATTCTGTCCGCGGATTCTTTCCACGCAGATTCCAATTCTTTCCGATCGGTGCTCATCGGATAATACAGCTTCCTAATTCGATCCGATCCCGTATCAATGAGGTTGCCGATGATCTCAATTGCACGGGAGGTTCCTGACTTATCCGATTCTGGCACATACACGATATCCGCTTCCTTGAGAATCCTCAACGCCTTGACGGTGAGCAGTTCGGGATCCCCTGGACCGATACCTATGCCGTAGAGTTTTCCTTTTCCACAATCAGCACACATAAAGCGGTGCTCCTTTGCTGAGATACGACGTTCAATCGTGCGCTCAGTATCCGCTCATCCTGATACCCTAAGTTCTCGCACAGATGAGCCATGCGATTTCCAGCTCCGCACGCCAAAAGGCGATCGGCGATTTTCGCCGGCGGAACCTTTCCGTCCGTAAAAATGATAAGCGTACTATTCTCCCCGGCGTATCTATCGATCTGTTCGATCGGTTTGCCGTGAACGCTCACGAGAACAGCATCGTGCCAGAGAATTTTCAGCCGCGCACATGCAAGCTGAAACGAACTCAAACCAGGGATAACCGTATACTCGTTCTCCGATAGACGTCGACGTATCGATTCGAGAATACTGAACAAACACGGATCGCCCGATGCGAGAAGCGCAACACGTTCGACCTCTCTGTGTTCGAGGGCATAGTTTACTGCTTCCTCTACGCTTTCAACAACGATCATCCTTTTTCCGCTCTCCGAGAAAAGTCTGCACTGCCGTTCGAACCCGACGATGGTATTGCAAACGTAAACAGCCTGTTGCGCCGCAGGCAGGAGGTAGTCGCATGTGCCAGGTCCTATTCCCACGATAAAAACCGTTTCCACGATTCCCTCCGGTCCAATTCCCTGGGAAATGCGCCGAGGAGCTCTCCGTCCAGGGAGAGCACCATACACCCGACCGAACAATTCCCTCGCGTAAGCCCTTCGAGCCTTTGTGCTGCATATCGTGCGATACGGTAGAATGTCTCTTCGAGTCCGGCACTTCTCAACAGACCAACGCTCGCCTCTGCGAGGCTCAAGGATAGAATACTTTCGACTAGATCGCTCCCGGCTCCGCACGCAGCAGCGTGGGCGGCGATCGTCTCAAGCCGCGCATCCGCGTATTTGCAATGCGTATCGAACACTCCTGCAGCCACCTTCGCGGCTTTCCCGACATGCGCCACGAATAGGCATGTGCGGATACCGCGGAGCGAGCATTGGCTGACGGAAAAACCAACATGGTCTCCTATCGTCACGAACGCCTCTTCCGGCACCTTGAGCACATCCCTGACGTATCTTTCCCCTATATATCCGGGGACGACTATGAGTCCTTTCCTCCCTTCCTCTGCTGCGATTTTCACGATCAAGGCAATGGAAGTCTTGAAAGCAGGCGTCGATTTCGGCTCCACTATTCCTGAGGTTCCTAATATGGAGATGCCGCTCAGGATTCCAAGTCTGGGATTCCATGTTTTCTCCGCGACAGCTTCGCCTTCCGGAACGGAAATGATCACCTCGATCCCTTTCTCGGGGAATATCGACTCGACCTCTCTCAGGATGTACTTCATCGGTACCGGATTGATCGCGCTTCGCCCCTGATGCACAGGCAAGCCGGCTTTGGTCACTGTTCCGACCCCTGTGCCTCCCGAAACGCGGATGATCGGTTCGGCGATCAACCTCACTTCGCTCATCACCTTGATGCCGTTTGTCACATCATCGTCGTCACCTGCGTCTTTGATCACGCCGCATCTGGCCCACCCGTTCCCGATTTCCCTGTCGATAGGCGCCAGGCTGATCGCGTTTCCTTTGGGGAGCGTTATGGATACTTCTTCGATCGGTACCGACGTCCTGAGCATGAACGCTGCAGCTTTGGATGCCGCCTGGGCGCATGCCCCTGTCGTGAACCCCCTTCGCAGACCGTGTACTGTTCCGAGATCCGGCGACCTCTTCTCTTCCATAGTCATTTCACAGCTTCGTTTGGGATGCAAGATATATGATGCCGTTCACAATTGCCGCTGCAGTCGGACTACCTCCTCGTTTGTCCATATTGGTTATAAAGGGGACGGAAACCCCTGTAAGTTCGATTTTTGAGTCAAGAGCACCTACAAACCCGACAGGAACGCCTATGACCAAAGCAGGTCGGGCGATTCCGCGTTTTATGAGGTCGCATAACTCGAACAGGGCGGTCGGAGCGTTTCCTATGGCCACAATGCCGTTTTCGAAAAACGGAACAGCCTTCCTGATGGCAATCGCCGCTTTTGTGGTTCCTTTCGCCAAAGCTTCGGCTTCCACGTCGGAATGGTTGAGAAAGCAATACACATGGCCTTTATAGCGTTCCTGTTGCCTCCTCCTTCCGAGGATACCTGCTTTCAGCATCCTCACATCCGTGACTATATTTTTATTGCGCAAAATGGCCCGAATACCGGCCTTGATAGAATCCGGATGAAAAATAAATGCCTTCGCCAATTCCACATCCGCATTCGCATGAGCAATCCGCATTCGAATTTCGAGCTCTCCGGGAAACGCTTCTTTCGTACCGAGCGATTCCCGGATAAGACGGTAACTTTCTTCATAGATTTTTTCCGGGCTCAAAGAGACCACAGCCGACCTCCGTTTCCGACATCAAAAAAAAATCCCCAAGCCATAGGCCTGGGGATGTCCCTGTTTCATCACCATTCCTCTCGCAGCACCGTTTCCTCGCAGGTGCACGAATGTCTCAGGCAGGTCTTCTGGCTCCCGGATCATCCTCGCCTCGGCACCTTCCCATTCTCCGAACGGTGGCGTTCTGCCGAGTTTGTCCCCGGTTACAGCGGCGGGCCCGCTTCCGTTTCTCACGGAATTCCCTATTCTTTCCCATGCCTACGCTTACATGGGAACACCTGAAACGTCTTTTCCTGAATTATCCTACGGGACATTTCCCGAATTGTCAAGGCTTACGGGGGCGCTGCTCGAGCCGACTCCGGAGTTGCGGACGCGGTCAACGGAAAAACTTGACAAACTGCTGAATATACTACATACATTATGAGAATCAACAGTACGATCTTTGAGCCGATCGATATGCATTGTGTAAGGTTCCTAACGGATAAAAAGGGAATCCTGTAGAAGCAGGAGCGGACCCGCCGCTGTATCCTGGAACGAACGCCATTGAAAACCACTGTACCTCGGACGATCGCCGACTTGTACGGGAAGGAGTGGCAAGTAGGAACACGAAGCCAGGAAGCCAGAAGACCTGCCTTACATGGAACGTTCACCCTACGCGGAATAAAGGTGAATTATGGAACAGGGATAAGCATAGGGGAATCCCCGGACGTAATGTTCGGGGATTTTTTTTGATCAAGCTACGACCTCGCAGTGTCCGAGGAGGAATTGTGACAGATTATTCGGAACAAGGAACAAGGAAAAGGAGAACCGACAACGTCTCTTCCGCCCGCATAGTTCGCGAACGAACGGTGTTCAGGGTTCTGCTAATCGCAGGGTTGCTCGCATTCTGTATCGCAGGTTTTTTGATAAGTATATGCCTCGGTTCTCTGAAATTGTCGATAGAGGAAGTTGTAAAGGCCGTCTTCCTGCACACCGCTGGTCTGCAGAGACAAATCATCTGGAATATCCGCCTTCCCAGAACGCTCGTGGCAGGCATGGTCGGCATGAGTCTCTCTTTATCCGGCGCGATACTCCAGGGGGTACTCAGGAATCCTCTCGCCGCGCCAAACATTATCGGTGTTTCCTCCGGTGCAGGCCTCGCCGCAATGATCGTACTCATCGCAGCACCCGACTTGTATCATCTTCTCATCCCTGCCTCGTTCATCGGAGCTCTCGTCACCACACTGATTATCTACCTGCTCGCATGGCAGAGGGGCATAAAACCCATGCGCATGGTGTTGGCCGGTGTCGCGGTTTCAGCGCTGTTGGGAGCGGGCATTAACGCTCTCATGCTGTTTTACCCGGAACGAGTGCAGGGGGTCATAGGGTTTTTGGTAGGAAGCCTTTCGTCCCGCACATGGAAACACGTGAATATGCTCTGGCCCTATACGCTCGGCTGTTTTGTGCTCGTCACGCTGTTTGCGAAACGCCTCAATATTCTCATGCTCGGCGATGAGCCTGCAGTCGGCCTCGGGCTTCGGGTCGAACAGACGCGCTTCATATTCATCGCTATTTCTTCTCTGCTCGCGGCGGGGGCGGTGAGTGTAGCCGGCCTTTTGGGTTTTATCGGTCTTATTGTGCCCCATATCATGCGCATACTGATCGGATCGGACTATCGTTTTTTGTTCCCGGCAAGTGCTCTGTGCGGAGCGGGGCTTCTCATGGTGTGCGATACGGCTTCGCGGATCATCCTCGATCCTATGGAACTCCCTGTGGGCATTATTACCGCTGCTCTCGGTTCGCCGCTTTTTCTCTACCTTCTCAGAGGGGGACTCCGGCATGAGACTTGAAGCCGATTCGATCTCCCTCGGCTATGGATACGATTCCACTGTCGTACGCGACGTTTCTATCCGAATCGGCGAAGGCGATATGATCGGCATAATAGGTGCGAATGGTTCGGGAAAATCCACCCTGCTCAAGGCGCTCTGTCGATACATGAAACCGAAACAAGGAACCGTGTACCTCGACGGCAAATCCATCTTCACATGGAATACCAGGCGCATCGCTCAAACAATTTCGGTGCTTCCTCAGATTCATAACGCGATGACGGATTGTACGGTCAGAGAGCTGGTGGAATACGGGAGATATCCTCATTCAGGAACATGGAGCTCCAGCCGTTCGCAGGATCGTATTGTAGTCGAGCGGGCGATACGGCTTATGAAAATCGACTGCCTCCAGCATCGCTTCCTTTCCACCTTATCGGGCGGAGAAAGGCAAAGGGCATGGATAGCCATGTCTCTTGCCCAAGAACCGAAAGTACTGCTGCTCGACGAACCTACTGCGTTCCTCGACATCAACCACCAATTCGATCTCCTCGAAATGATTTCAAAATTCAATCGGGAACTCGGTCTGTCCATAGTCATGATCCTTCATGATGTAAACCAGGCAGCCAGGTATTCGCAGCACATAATTGTAATGAAATGCGGCCGCATCCTCTGCGAAGGCACGCCGGAACAAACGATTACCGAAGAAGTGCTCAGGGAAGCATTCGGCATTCAAGCGAGAATCGTGAGAGATCCGGAATACGGATATCCCCTCTTCATTCCGCTCCGCAGCGTCTCCGATTCATGATCCTAACCGCCACACCCGTGCAGAAACGCAGAAAAATTCTTTCCCCAGGTCGGACAAAAAAATTATAGAAAACATATAATATTACAAGTATTCTAATCGATGCGACATATTTATATCGTCTAACTTGACTTTTATTATTGACTTTCTCTTGTCAATGTCCTAAGATATAGTCGTAGTTCTTTAACAAACATACCTGCAAGCCGGTACTCATAACGAGTCGAGAAAGGGAATCCCGTGTAATACGGGAGCGGACCCGCCGCTGTAACCGGGAACGAAACCCGCACTACGTCACTGTTTCGCGCTTAAAAATGAATTATGAAACGGGAAGACGCGGGGACTAGGATATGCTCGGAAGCCAGAAGACCTGCCGGTTTGCAACATTCCACCCTACGCGGTATAGAGTGGGATTGTGTCGGTTCGGAGATAGAAACAGGTATATTCTGGACTAGGAGACTATCCTGGTTTTTTCCTCTCACCCTTCTGGAAAAAACCTTAAGTTCGCTTCTCTCGATGCTCTCCCACTTCTTATAGAGATGGAGGAGAGACATGGGACTATTATGCGGAAAAAGCGGTATCGGCAGAATTGCCAGAACCGGTTCCCGAGGATCCGGCATATGGATGTGCGGCTTACTATCATCCCTTTTGATGGTGACGTTTTTTCTTTTTTCCTGTGAAATGGACCCATCGCAGTCAACATCGGATGAAACGGATAGCGTCATCATATCCGGTTACAAAATAAAGGGCGGAGAAGAGTCCGTCTACTACTATAAACACATCGATCTCGAAACGATGAGCGAGGTGAGCGATCCCGCATCTGCGGCTTGGGATATACAAGTAACAGGAGCGCGGGAAATACTCACGAACAGCGGTGTCACAGCGAACGGATCGGGCGGCGTCGCCTTCTCCGGCACCACAGACTTTTCGGCTTCCATTCCCAATCCCGAAAGCCTCGAGTACGAGAAAGATTACACGTACTGGGAATACTATAAAACATCTCTTGGCAGTTTTTCGGAGCCTCAAACCTATACCGTGAATGTCATAAGCTTCCCGGGCTATAAAAACACAAACGGATACAATGGCGGCGCCGGAGACGGTACTGCGGACGGACTTACGTCGGATACTGCGTATTACCGAGAAAATATCGACTTTTCCCAAGGTCATGCGTTTGCAAAATGGTCCGGCATGCCGCCTTCTTTCTTCGACTTCTCCAAGAACGTATATGTCATCCGCAGCGGCGACGGGGCATCGTATTATAAATTCCAAATTCTCTTCATGGAATACACAACTGATGTATTAGCGGACGGCACGAAGAAAGTCACCTATTCGTTCGAAGTGCGGGTGGCAAAACTCAAATAAAGGTATTTCCGAGGATGCGATGCATCCCCACGAAGATAAAGACTGAAGCATGGAGGACTCGATGAAACCAAAAAAGGTAAGGTTTTTAGGGTTGGCAGCGGCGTTGGCATTGACATTTTTCGTCTTTCTCGGGTGTAACCCCTACGGGACAGACACAGGTCAAACAGGCCCCCTCGATTCAACAAGTTCATTACTGTCTGTGTTCTCGCTGAAGGCACGGTTAGTCGCTTTCGCCGATAAAGCGTATGTGGGATGGGATGAGGTTCCTGGAGCAGCCGGATACAAACTGTACAGAAATGTGGGATTGGGCAACCGCACATTTTTCGGAGAAGAATATGCCGGCAGCGCACTGGCCGCAGATAACAATCAAGGATCGACCGATGTACAGGTGGAAGATAGCTATGTAGCGGCAGGCTATGCTTCCGGGAACTTCCCCAAGTTCATTTACTACTGGGCGTATGCATACGATGCAAACGGAAAAATGATCGCCATCAGCAATGTGGCTGAGTGTTTTTCTCATCTGCCCTTGGTCCAGAACATAGCATACGCATCGGAAATCGGAAAGGTTAGCATAACCTGGGATGAGGTGATCAGCGATACCTATACGGTTCTCGGATACAAAATTTACCGGTACGACGATTCCAAGGAACAGCCGGAACGGAATATCCTCCTCGGTACGAATATCGGTGCAACAAACACCTCTTTCACGGTGGAAGACACCGCAGCGACCAGGGACAAGCAATGGAATTACTATATTGCGCCTTTCGACGCGAACGGCGTGAGCGCCACCGAGATGGGAGGAAGGGTATATGCAGATCTTGCGGGACCTGCCGTAACCGAGACCCATAATGCTGCAGACACGACCATAACGGTATCCTGGAATGCAGTCGTAGGTGCAATAGGATACAATGTGTACCTGGGGTACATAAGCGGGAGCATGAGCGGGGCAACCGTGAACAAGGAAAAATCGAACTATAACGGAACAGGCTCCACCCTGGCTGCGCTCAACGGCACGACGCCGGTCACGAGCACGAGTTACACCTACAATTACGATGGACCCGGCGTCCAGCCATACGCCACCAAAATGACCTCGGGCAGCACGAGAAAATTCGTGTTTGTGGTTCAGGCGGTTTCATCCCTGGGCGAAAGTGGAAACCTCGGCAAATCGTCCACGAGCGGTGGTGTGTCCATCACGAAGCCGTAGGCATCCAGCGAAAGCGCAATCAGTACGGGCGACTCGGAAATACCGACGATAACGATATACTTCGGACACAAATGACGATGCCGCAGAACAGGAGCAAATTCATGAAAGCGAATTTATTCGCACTTCTCGTGATGATAGGAGCCGCGATCGGGTATGGTCAAGAAACGGAAGCAGGAGACGACAACCGATCCGAGGACGTCTCCGTATTGGAGGAAATTGTCGTAGCTGGTACGCGAACCGAAAAAACCGTATTCGACACCCCGGTCCAGACGGAAGTGATAACAGCAGAATCCATCGAACAATCGGGAGCAGATTCTTTGAGCGAGGTGTTCGATGCAGCGGGTCTCCAATATGCGGAAACAGGAATGGGAAGCCATATCCAGCTACAGGGCATGGACGGAGAGCGGATACTCTTTCTCATCGACGGGAAACGGGTCACGGGCAGGGTGGCGAGCAACATCGTAGCGAGTGCCATACCGGTGAACAACATCGAGCGGATAGAGATCATACGGGGGCCCCAGTCCGCCTTATACGGTTCCGAAGCCCTTGGGGGCGTCATCAATATCATCACGAAAAGGCCGGAAAGCGCTCTGTCCGGCGGATTTTCGATGAAGAACAGCATGTTGCCCATTTCTAGAGGGTCGGATCCAGCATGGATGTCCGTATTCCGGGAGCAGACTGCAACCGGCGATATCGATGTTCCTTTGGGCCCTGTATCCAACCGGTTGTCCCTTTCTTTCAGTCATGCGTTTCCGTATAAGAATGAAAACGACATTTCCCAATACCCCGGCCTCCTCCGGGGCCAGGGGACGCTCCGTTCGGATATTCCTGTCGGTAACTTTGCTATATTGAAACTCGGCGGCGAATACTCCTTTGACGCATCGAAAGAGATAACTTCGAGAAGCGGTTCTTTCAACGGTATAGATACGCACAGGGCGAACTCTTCTGTGTCTTTCGACTCGGATATAGGGGACGCCGGCCTTCTCAAAGCTATGGCATACTACAACTTTTTTTTCCGCGACAAGAAACAGTACAGCGCTCTGTCGGACTCATGGTTCAATAACGGGCAGGAAACGGAACACTTCGCCAGTTCCGAGGTACAGTTTTCTCAGCGCATAGGGGAGCACAACGAACTAACGACGGTGGCTTCGTACAGCTACGACCAACTCACCAAATACAACATTCAAGGCTCCGAGCTGCAGGAACGGCATACCGTCGCCTTGGTGCTCCAAGATGAACAATTCACAAAAGGGAGCTATTCAGTCCTCGGAGGCATACGCGGCGAATACAGCAACGACTACGGCATTTTTTTCTGCCCAAAATTCTCCGGCATGATCCATATCGGCGACAGCCTGCGCCTCCTGGCGTCCGGAGGTTTGGGATACCGGGCTCCCTCATTCCTCGAGCTGTACCTCGACAGCGCAGGGGATATTTATCACAAATACGGAAATCCCGATTTGAAACCGGAAAAATCCGTTTCCGTAAATGCGGGAATTGAATTCTTCCCCAGATTCCTCAACATATCGGTTAACGCATTTCACAGCGAGCTCTTCGACGAAATCGTGTATGATTATACCGATCAGAGAGATCAAAACGGTCTACAGATAATAAAAAAAGAAAATCTGGCGCGTTCGAGCAGAACCGGAGCAGACACATCCTTGCGGGCGGTTTTTTTCGAAACAGTGAGCTTGCAACTGCGTTACGGTTTCCTCTTTGCCTTCGACAGAAGCACCAATACGATCGTATACAACCAGCCGGCCCATACCGTTTCCGGAAAGATCATCGTAAATATCCGTGCCATAGAACTCACGAGCTTTCTCGAAGGTAAGTTCCAAAGCCCCCATGAACACAACAACCAATCTGTATTCACGCTCAATGCATACGTGGAAAAAACTCTAGGCACTTCTATCGGTGTGTTCATAGGTGCCGATAATATTACGGGAGCTTCGGATTCGTTTGCGATTCTCCTCGCCGGTCCCGTCATATATGCAGGCGTGAAAGGGAAATTCTGATTCCGGTTTGCAGAATGGAATACATACTGAGGTTGGAACATCTCACGAAACGATACCAGAAAGGCCCTATGGCGGTGGACGGCATCGATTTAAGCATAAGAGAAGGGGAAGTTTTCGCCTTTCTCGGACCGAACGGAGCGGGTAAATCGACTACAATCCGCATGATAGCGGGGTTATGCAGGCCCACGTCGGGCAGTATTGTATTCGGCGCCTCGATTTCCGGAACATCCGGGGCCCATCCCCACAGGATCGGGCTCGTATCGCAACACTACAGCGTCGATCCCGATCTATCCGGATATGAGAACCTCATGATCCACGCCATGTTGCATGGCTTCAAGAAGAAAACCATAGAATGCCGCATGCGGGATTTGCTCGAACTGTCCGAGCTCGCTCCTGTCAGCGATATGTTGGTTTCGGCATACTCAGGAGGGATGAAACGGAAACTCCAGATCATCCGATCCATCCTGCACGATCCTGCTGTCCTCATCCTCGACGAACCTACAGCGGGGCTCGATCCTGCGAGCAGGGAAAAAATATGGAATCTGATACGAACCCTCAATCGACAGGGGAAAACGATCATATTCAGCACGCACTATGTGGAAGAAGCGCAATACTACGCAGACCGTGTGGCGATCATTCACCGTGGGAAAACCGTAAAACTGGATTCCCCGAAATCCCTCATCGAGGAGTTGGGATCGTGGTGCAGGGAAACCTTCGAAGACGGCGAAACGATACGAAACCATTTCCGCACTAAACAGGAAGCGGAAAATTTTTCAGGCAGACCGTACCAATCGCTCACCATCAGAAAGACTCGGCTCGTCGATGTGTTTTTTGACGCGACGGGCGAGAAGGAGTTTCTATGATGCCGTTCTGGGCCATGTACTTCCGTATGGTTTTGATCGCACGCCGCAGAGCGGTCCAGACGACACTCGGTTTTATCGTGACGCCGCTACTGTACGCCGTTGCATTCGGATGGGGAGTGGGCAGGGATATATCTGCCGAAGGGGTTCCGTATCTGTACTTCATGATTCCCGGACTCATAGCGTTATCCGGTATGAATCAGGCGTTCGGCATCAGCGTCGAAATAAATATCACCCGGTTCTTCAATAAAATTTTCGAAGAGTTCATAGTGTCTTCGGTCGGACCGATACGGATAACCGCGTCGCATGTGTTGTTCGGCATGACGAAGGGTCTTTTGAGTTTCGGATTCATCATGCTTCTCGTTGTGGCATTCGGAATGCGTATACCTTTCAATGCCCTCATCCTGCTCCCTGTTCTCTTGAACAGTTTCATGTTCGCGTCTCTCGGCGTGCTCGTCGCACTTCTTGCGAAAAACCACAGGGATATGGCGAATTTCTCCTCGTTCGTCATACTTCCCATGTCCTTCCTCGCTGGCACCTTTTTCTCCCTCAGAAACCTTCCTGTTCCGCTCAAGCTCCTGGCGGAAATCATGCCCCTGACGCACGCATCTGTTACAATCCGTGCCCTGTTTCTCGGCACTCAAACCCATTGGCACCATTATGCTGCCATGGTCGGATACGGAATACTGTTTTTCATACTCGCCGTAGTTTTGATACGAAAGACAATGGATTGATGTTCAGCATTGATATGCAATCGCGAAATTTCATGGTTGTTCCTCCCTGTAGCGCAGTGCAGCATCCACAATGCGCTTCGCTGCATCGGGGATGCAGGAGAAATGCACGTGAACATAAGAAGCGATCGTGTTTTTGTATTTGTACCCTTCATCGAATTTCCTGTCCGTTTTCGGAATCAAAACCCGATACAAGGTTCGTACCCCCAGAGGATCGGCTATGCCGGACCTGTGGAATACATGTCCGCGGAACCGTGTACCTTTTCCGCCCAGAAAACAATCTTCGACAAGTTCGCATTCGGCGTAACCAAGGGTGAGTTTTTTCTCGAACCGCACGGAAAAGGGAAAGAGGTTTGCCATGGGGAACAATGTTCCATCCGGCGTTTCGAGTTCTTTGGACAGATACATCAGGCCGCCGCATTCCGCATACCCGGGCAGACCGGCATCCGCCTTTTCTTTTACATCCTCCAGGAGGGATATATTTCGGGAGAGCTTATCCGCGTGCATTTCGGGGAAACCTCCTCCGATATAGAAGAACGCCACGTCGTCTGGCAGTTTTCCGTCCTCGAGGGGGCTGAAATACTCAAGCTCAGCTCCGGCTTCCTCGAGGAGAAATAAATTGGCGGCATAATAAAAGGAAAACGCTTTGTCTTTGGCGATTGCGATCTTCGGTTTCCTGTGCCGGAGAAAGACGGCATCCGCTGCGCAGCGTTTCTCCGCATCCGGTTTTTCCGCGTCCTGCCTTTCGAAATCAAATATCGCCGATCTCCTCAATATCTCTTCGGTATCTTCAGTTGAAAAAACATCCGGTGACGGGGGCGCATGCTCAGCAGCAGTGACGAGCCCGAGGTGGCGCTCATCGATATGGAGGTGTCGCGTGAACGGAATATAGCCGAACCAAAGGTCGCCTTTTCGCTGATCAAGGACCTCGACTATGCGCTGGTAATGCTGTTCGCCGCTCACCCTCGTGAACACCGCCCCGACAAACCGTATCTCTGGATCGTAGTTCAGCACCGAATGTGCCATAACGCCCAGAGTTTGGCAGGATGCCTTACCGTCGAACACCATGAGTACCGGTATGCCGAGCAGCTTCGCTATTGCAGCGGGGCTGTTGCCGTCGTGGTGCCAGTCGTCGAAAAAACCGCCTACCGCCTCCACGAGCGCCACATCGGCCTGAGCCTCCCCGTTGTCTGCGATTCCCCGCATAAACGTGTCGAAGAGAATTTTTCCCGACTCTTCCTCGCGGCCGGGAGGAGTCATGATGTATCGGTCGAGGTTCAAACAGGGCCTGCCGGAAAGCAACGCATGATGTCCGGCATCTATGTAATCGGGCCCGCATTTGAACGTCTGTACCGTTTTTCCGGCCGCCGTCAGCGCAGCTATGAGACACCTCGTCACCGTCGTTTTGCCAGCTCCAGAATGCGAACCGGCGATCATGAGAGCCAGCGTCTGTTTCATCTGCTATTCCAATTCCGCTTCCATTTCCGTATACAGCTTCTTGAGATGCTCCACATCTTCGGCATCAGCTTTCCAGTATCCTCTGCCCGCTGCTTCCAGAAGGCGCTCTATCGTTTCCATGAACGCATAGGGATTATTGTCCTTAATTCGTTCCATCGTCTCCTCATTCCTGATGATGTCGCGGTTGATTCTATCGAATACCGCGGAATCCACGGCTCCTGTAGTGGCAGCCAGACCTACAAGATTCTCCATACGCGATGCTATTTCCTGTCCACCGTGAAAATCCGATTTCAACATACCGTCGATCCATACGGGATTCAATATACGGGTATGCAGACCGCGCTGTATAGCGGATTCCGCCTTTTCCGTTCTGACTCTGCCTTCGTACGTGTCAGATACGAACATCATAGCTTTTGAGCCGGACATGTTCTCCACGCTTTTGGCGAGCCCTCCGAAAAACTCGTAGAAGTGATCGAGGTCCGTCATTTCGTAATCCCTGGATGCCCTAATCTGGCTCACTGCGTCTACGGTTTTGAGATTCGTTTCTAGCACCTGCTTCATCTCCATACCGTACCGGTTTTTGGTATACACGTATTTAAGGCTTTCCATGAAATTCGCCGCCAACTCGTCCTCTCCCTTCCAAGAAGAGCTCTTCACCAAACCCGTGACCCCGGTGCCGTACTCCGCTATCCGCGGACCGAAAACTCGGGCGCACGACATTTCCTTGCACAAAGATTCGTCCATGCCCGACTCTTTCAGTTCCCGGTAGATGCGCCTCGTGTTCTCGCGCACGTAATTGGGATACTGCGCGTCTGGCGCCTTCGAAGCCATTTCGACCGCTTCGTTCAGCAAAGCGAGAAGATTGGGGAATAAATCCCTGAAAAAGCCGCTCATCTTCATGGTCACGTCGATGCGAGGTCTGCCCAATTCGGCGATGGGGATAAGCTCTATCCGTTTATCCCACAGGTCGCCTTCTTTCCGTAAACGGACTCCGAGGTAGTGGAACACTTGAGCCACTGTTTCTCCTTGGGTTTTCGATGTTTCCAATCCCCAGAGCACCACTGCGAAATGTTTCGGGTAGTTCCCCTGTTCCTGGATATATGCGGCAATCGTTTTTTCCGCTATTGTTCTGCCGCTGGCTATGGCCGCAGGGCTCGGGAGCCTTCTCGGGTCGAACTGGTACATGTTTCTCCCCGTCGGGAGCACATGCCTATTCCTCAGCATATCTCCGGCCGGACCTGCAGACACGTATCTGCCCGAAAGGGCACGCATCAAACCGTCCATTTCTCCGTCGCGGATCAAATGGGGAGTCGTCTCCCTCACGACGCGACGCACAATGGACCAGACCTTGGATTCCTGTTTTGTCTGTGGAGGCGAATACTTGCTTACGGGCGGATGATCGTCGCTTTCGGCAAGAGGAAGGTGATCCGCAATGCAGGTTTCAACCATAGCACGGATTTCCGTTTCGAGAAGGAGCCAGAAATCCTCGTGGCTGCCGGGCTTTTCGCTCATCGCTTCGAATGCGAAACCGTGCTCTTCTGCCAGCGCTTCGTAAGCGGAAGGCTCCTCGCCTTCGGGATACCTCAATGCCTGAACGAGATACTCGACCGCAGCGTCGCGGCAGTAGGGGGTGCCGAACATGTGCAGCCCCGATGGAATGAACGATGACTTCATTTCGTACAGCCTGTCCTCCAGATCCGCGATGCCCTTCCACTCCCATCCGAATTCAAGCGTCTTTTTCTCTACCTGCGATAGGGTTTCTCGGGCACGCGTTTCGTCGAGCCGTGCAGTCTCGTGGTATTCGCCGCACAATTCGTCCAATTCCTTCAGGTCTCCGTACAGGCCACTTCTCACGAACGGGGGTTCCTTGTGGCTTATCATGACCGCATGGGTTCTCCGTTTGGCTATCATGGATTCCGACGGATTTCCCGCGTAATAAACGTAGATATGCGGCATGGAACCTATCAGCGCGTCGGGGAAGCAGGAGCATGAAGGCGCAGTTTCCTTGCCTGGAAGGAATTCGAGCGTTCCGTGGGTTCCCAAATGTATGCACGCATGCACCCTAAACTCTTTCTGCAGCCATGCGTAAAACGCGAGATACTGGTGGTGGGGGGGTACATGCTTGTCGTGATACATTGCTCCATCCGTCCCAGGCATTCTCGCCGGTTGAATGGCCATGCATATATTCCCGTTGATAATCGCGGGAATTGCGACCGACTCTCCGTCTGCCATAACGTTTCCTGGGAACGGACCCCACTCCGCGTCGATATCCTCGAGCAGGGGAATGTGTTCCGCGATACGCCGATAAGTCTTCTTGCCTATGCGGATACCGCATCCGGCAGTCCACGAAGGATTGTTCAACCTTCCCTCTGCGACGAATATGCGCTTGAGTTCTGCAGCACTGAGCGGAACTGCGGAATACCCTTCCGCAACCAACCTTGCGAGGATGGATTCCAAGGAACGGAACACATCGAGAAATGCTGCGGAGCCGACATTGCTCTCTCCAGGCGGGTAGTCGTACATGATCAATGCTATCCGTTTTTCCTTGTTCGGTGTGTTCCTCAGAGAAGTCCACGCATTGACCCGCGAAACCAACCGAGCGACACGATCATCTGTCAAGCGCAATTCCGGAAACGATTCCGTCTTGGATATCGATGCTCCGATCGGATAGGTTTCTATGGCCCCATCCAGCTCAGGAAGAAAAAGGTGCAGGAGGAATTCTCCTGTCTTCAGCCCAGCTTCGCTTTTCAGCCACTCCTCTTCCGTCTGTTTGGAAATGAAAAACGGATGGAGCAAAGGCACATCGAGGGACCGCAACACATCAAGGCCTCGTTCTGCGTTCCCCCCCATAGGACCTTGGGAGAAACGGAAAGCGTTCAGATTTATCACAACATCCACCACAGGTCTTCCGTCGGGCATGAGAGCATTCCTGATGAATTCCATATCCTCCGCCCTGCTCGAGGCGGTGTTCATTGCTATGGGGAGGATATCCATGGAAGTGCTCAGTGTATCGATGAGCGCTCCGATCACAGCGTGCGTATCGAGAGGATACGTAAAGGCCGAGAAAAACAAAGCCGCAGAAGGTCTGCCGTCCCTCCTCCATGTGCGATCTATGTACGAACCTGCATCGCAAGTCGTTTGTCCTGTTCCCGGGTGCATGATGATGGCTCTGTCCACCGTTGTCGGTTCTTTCGGTTTCGGAAAATCCTTGTACTGAAAATAGTCTCTTCCGATGAGAAATAGCATATTCTCGATATTTTCTTTAGTGGAGAATCTCCAATATTTTCCGAGCCAAAAGTAATTTCTCATGTCCCTGAGCGGTCCGATGGGAAGGGATGTGCCCGCCTTTTCCATGAGGCCGATCATCTTCATCATGCGTTCTGGATCGCTCTCTTCTTTCGATTCCCCCGATTCGCCCTTCTTTGCTCCCATGCCGCTTAAGCTGAAACTCCCGAGTTTCGTAAGCGACCGCGCCCTTTGGATATCTGAATTCAGGACTACTACATTTCCTCTATGGGCCTTGAACCGGACACATATCTCCTCGATCATGTCCTTGGGGGCGCCCATGAGATCGAGCAGGAGAAACTCGGCGAATTCCGCTTCGTCGATGGCTTTTTTCCATTGTTCGGGTTCGAGCCCCTCTCCTCCCGCGTAAAAAAGCGACAGCTCTAGTCTGCCTTTCCATGGCCCCTGTTCCCATTCGTTTCGTATCTCCAGCAAGCGGTTGAGCCCCGCAGCCCCGACCACCAGTGCATGAATTGTCATTTCATACCTCCTATGCGCAGACGAAGGATATCCGCCACGGATCCCTGGTCATCGCTGTCGAGGGAAACATAGGTACCGCCTGCAGCGGCGCATAGTTTCCGAGCGCTTCCTGTCCTCATCCACCCGCATTCGGTATCCACAACTGTGATAGGGATACGCTCTTTCAGGATCAGCCGAGCGGCGGCCAATGCCTCTTCCATGGGATCCTTGTCGGAACAGGAAACATTTCCGCGGCCGTCCGACACGAGCACAATGTGATGCGAGGAATACTTGTCGGCAAAACGCATCGCTTTTACGTACTCCATTGCCCTCAGCAATCCCAAGCCGAGAGGAGTCTTTCCCCCGATAGGCAGGTCCCTCAACAGCCGATACGCGAGATCGGCGCTCTTCGTGGGAGGCACTACCATATCAGCGCCTTCTTTCCTGAACACCAGCATACCGATGCTGCTGCGTACGAGGTATGCTTCTTTGAGTAGGGAGAGTATGGCCCCTTTTGCAGCAGCCATGCGCCGATTCGCTCCCATGGAACCGCTTCCGTCCACCGCAAAAAGGATAAGCGTAGAAGTCCTCTGCTCGAATAGTTTCCTTCTGATATCCGATGGAAGGATCGTAAATGCCAAACCATTCCGCATCCGCGTGTTCTGAAAGGGAGCAGCTGCTCGGAGCGTGGCGTCTAACGCAACTGTTCCTACCGTGTCCCCGCTCATCGAGAAACGGATATAGCGGCTTCCTCTATACGCATAATTGCCTGCATCGTTTCCCGATCCCGAATTCCACTTCATCTTTCTCCGCATGATGAATGCCTTCGGCATAGATAGTGCGTATCGATCGGTGTCGTCGATGGGGAATATCGTCTCCTCGTCATCACGCCTGGAGTCTTTGAAACAAGACAGGTACTCTCGCTTGTGCTGCGGATACCGTTCCACAGGGGGCCGTCCGTCTTGTGCGGCATCCACGTGGTGCGCCACTTCGGACCGGCCGGTGGTCGGATGCTTTTGAGTAACCTCTGCCTTTCTTTGTCTGTGTGCGAGAACAGGTCCTGCCATTTCGCGCACATCGTCTAGATGCACAACCGATCTCCCTTTGAGAGCTGCGAGAGCCCGACTCGCATGGGTCAACACGAGTTCCGCTCTGTGCCCGCAGGTCTCAGCCTCTTCGGAGAGTCCTGCTATGGTTTCGATGAGCCCGTCGGATATCGTGACCCGAGGCAACAGAGCCGCTGCCTTGCTCACCATATCCGATAGTTTCCGCTCTTCTTCGAGAAACCGCATCCTGAACCGTTTCGGCGAAGCTTCATAGTCCAGGTAGTTCCTGATAATGGAAATCCGGCGTCCAATGTCCCGCTCGCCGCTTACGGTAACCATCATGCCAAACCTGTCGAGGAGCTCTGGGTCAAGCTCTCCTTCCTCCGGATTCATGGTGGCTGCCAGGACGAATCTACTTTCGTACGAGCAAGAAACTCCCTCGCGTTCGATGCGGACATTTCCGGATGACGCAGCTTCGAGGATGGAAGAAACAATCTGTTTCGGAAGAAGGTTCGCTTCGTCTATGTACAGCACATGGCCATGAGCACGTTTCAGCAGCCCCGGTTCGAAAACACGGAGTCCATCCCGCATGGTATGTTCGATACTGATCGAACCGAGTACCCTATCTTCGGTTGCGCATAACGGAAGCGTTATTACTTTCAAATCTGGCAGTATCGACGGAAGCGAGCGTATCACTGTCGACTTGGCAGTTCCCTTTTCCCCCACGAGCAGAACGCCGCAGGTTTCCGGACAGACAAGGGATACGAGAAGGCATTGCTTCGCCGTTTCCATACCGACAACTGCGGAAAAAGGGAAGGGAATCATATCGCTTCCTGCTGATAAACTATCTGTTCAAGCGTTTCACGATCGAAGCTGTGATCCTCGAACGGCCGTTTCTTCATACGGTGCGGCAAGGCGAGCAAAGCACTCTCGAATAGTTCTTCCCGCGTAACCTCTTTGATTCCCTTGAAAGCTGCAAGGGCTTTTGCAGCTTTCAGCATGGTGATGTCCGCTCTATGCCCGTCGACACCGAGCGTCAGCGCTATGAATGCCGCCAATCTGAGCAACAATTCGGGAATAACCACCTCGGTCACCGCATGCCTGGCAGCCTCTATCCGTTCCCGTATCGATGCCTGCTCTTTCTCCCACTGCCGCACAAATGCCTCTGGGTCGGCCTCGAAAGCGAGCCTCCGCCTGACTATCTCCATGCGATCCGATACTTCGCGCTCTGCGGCGACATCGACCACTAACCCGAACCTGTCCAGCAGCTGGGGGCGCAGATCACCTTCCTCGGGGTTCATGGTTCCCACAAGTATGAAGCGGGCAGGATGAGAAAAAGAAATCCCCTCTCGTTCCACGTAATTGACACCCATGGCTGCAGCATCGAGGAGTACATCCACGATATGATCCTCCAGAAGATTCACCTCATCCACATAGAGGATGTTGCCGTTCGCTTCGGCGAGCACTCCCGGTTCGAACCGTTTTTTTCCGGATACGAGAGCATGCGCTATATCCAGCGTACCGACAACCCTGTCCTCTGTGGCGCCGACCGGCAAATCCACGACACGCATGGGAACGTTCTCGGTTTCGACAGCCTCTCCGCTTTTGAATCGGGCGACACATCCGTCACATTGCCGAGACGCATCTTCAGGATCACACCGGAAGGGGCAGCCTTTTACCACCGTGCGGAAAGGAAGCAGTTCAGCAAGCCCCCGCACGACTGTTGACTTCGCAGTTCCTTTCTCCCCGCGGATGAGCACCCCCCCTATACCTGGATATAAGGCATTGAGGATGAGAGCCTGCTTCATCCGCTGCTGACCCACAATCGCAGCCAAAGGATATTGATGATGCATTTTCATGGCAAACAGATTCCTTCGTCATTTGGCGAGTTCTGGATACAGAAGCTTCGCCAGATATTCGAATGCTTCCGGATATTTCCGGTTCGGTTTATACAGGAAATATTCTGTGGGAAGAAAATGAACCCTTCCATTCTTCGTTGCTTTCAGCCCATCCCAGGCGGGGTTCGAGGAGAGCTCATCGGAAAGTCTTTTCTTGATCTCTTCGAGCGTACCCATTGTGGTGATGAGGATCACATCCGGATCCTGCTGCACGATTCTTTCGAGAGAATAGGTAATTCGTGTTCCTCCGCCTCTTCCCCTTTCTCCGACGATATTCCTTCCCCCGAGCAACTCCGCCATGCGTGCCGTGTGTGCTGAAGAGGTTTCGGCATGCAGGTCCTGAGTGGAAACGAAAAGCGAGAGAAACGTCGGTCGTTGATACGTCGACACCGATGCGATGACCGACTCCACCTTCCGTTTGATGCCATCAATCATCTGCGATGTGTCCTTCGATCCTGTGAGCTGCGAAAACAGATCGAGAATATGCGCAAAATCGTCCACTGTTTCGTAATTGAGGAGTATATTCCGAATTCCTGCCTGATCGAGTAACTCTTTTATCTTCCTGTGCGTCTCCATCGAGTAGCTCAGAATCACGAAATCGGGTCCCACCGCAAACAGTTTTTCGACATTAGGGTTGGCCACATGGCCGAGCGTCGTCACCTGCTTCGCTTCTTCCGGTATGGAGCCCATAGTTATAGTCGGTCTTCCTACGGCGGTTCCACCCGCCATGTACCAAAGGTCCACCATCGATGAAAACAGGATCGCGGTGCGGGCAGGATGCTTTTTCAGTACCACTTCCGATCCTCCTGCATCCACAGCGACGACCGTGTCCACGGTCGTCGCGCGGATCATGGGGTTCGACTCGTTCCACCGAACCCCGGCCGGTGCTTCCCGGTTTCCTCCAGCCCATGCCGAAACCGCATACAAGAAAACCGCTACGAGAACGAAACAGTTCTTCCACATGGTTTATTCCTTCTCTTCGCCTCCCGGCACCTTGTCAGTAATCGCATCCCGCACATGTTCGACGTACAACGCACGGATATGGGGATTCTCTCCGAGGCCTTCCACACGGGGTTCGACGGTAAACCCGGCCTTCGTCAATACGGTTTTCCATGAATCCTCTTCGTCTCCGGCCATATCGTTATTCGCATGATCCCCTGCGACGAGCATGAACGGAATGAGAACCACTTCACGAATTCCATCCCGCTTCAAACGGACGATCACCTCTTCCAACCCTGGGAATCCTTCCACAGTACCGATATAGACAGGGAGCTTCTCTCTATCGCAGATTCCCTGCAAATACGCATATGCTGCATCCGCAGGGTGGTGCGTTCCGTGTCCCATGAATACTAACGCTTTGCCACTCGAAGAGGTAGAAGATGCCATGAACGCGTCTATCGCTTTCTTGTAATCCTCATGATAGGTCAAGAGAGGACGGCCCACAGCAATCTTTTTGAACTTTCCTTTGTACTCCGCAACATGAGCGAGAACCTTCTCGTGGAATTCCTCTCCGGGGATTATATGGAGCGGCTGTACTATCACTTCGGAGAACCCTTCGGTGTAAAGCCGCTTGAGCGCTTCTTCGGGTTTGTCTATGGCGAGGTTATCCCGTTCTTTCAGTCGTTTTATCACGATATGCGAAGTGAAAGCTCTTCTGACGTGATAATCGGGAAACGCCAGGGCGATTTCCTTTTCACACGCTTCTATCGTTTTCGCGAGCGTATCGCGGTACGTAGTGCCGAAGGATACCACGAGAATCGCCTTTCTCTCGCTGTTTTGTTTATCGATCCCTGAATCCTGGTTTTTCACTGTTCCCGAACTCGTTTGGCAGCCGGATCCGAATAAAACCGCAGATACGCCGAGCAAAAATAGCATCGCTTTCATACTGTAACGCATAGCTTTCCTCCTTGAATATAAGGAAGGGGAAAAGCATAGGTTGGGAACATGAGGGACTTCTTTCCTACGAGGCAAGGAGGAAAAAAAAACCCGGACCAGTTTCCTAGCCCGGGGATATCCCTGTTTCTATCTCCAAACCTACACCATCCCACCTTCTTACCGCGTTGGGTGAGATCTCATATACCGGCAGGTCTTCTGGCTCCGGGGCTTTGCAGATTTTCTGCTTTCCTAGTTCCCATGTCTTCCCATCCGTATGTGTTCGTCCGGATAGTGACGTTCATGTGGGTTTCGTTCCCCGTTACAGCGGCGGGTCCGCTCCCGTTTTTCACGGGATTCCCTTTTCAACTCTCTACAGAGTACCGATATACCTCTATGCAAAATTGTAAAAGATCTTCGCTCCGTATGATAATCCATCGTAAACGGACTGTCAATCCAAAAACTGGCGATTCAGCGAAGCATCACTTCAGTTCTTTTCCTACGGTAGTGCCTACGAACTGACCGTGCTTAACTCCCTTGGTCGCAATGATGCTGTCCGCTATGCGTTTTATGTCGCTCGCCTTTCCTTTCAAGAGAACAGTCTCGAGGCAGTTGTCGTGGTCGAGATGCACATGGAGCGTGGAAATGATGTTATTGTATTCGTCGTGCTGCATACGCGCCAGTTTTCCGGAAAGCTCGTGGCGGTGATGGTCATACACGATGACTACAGCGCCTGCTGTTTCCGTTTGGTCCGAAAGCCATTCTCGTTTCACCAATGCGTCGCGGATGAGATCGCGTATCGCTTCGGAACGGTTCGTGTAGCTCCGCTCCGCTATCATTTCATCGAATGCCTCGAGAAGATCTTCTTCGAGCGAGACTCCGAAACGTTTTACCATGATGCCTCCTTATGCCCGATACCGAATCTATGGTCTTCCCATAATTCCCGTCAAGGCGACCGCATTTCAGGAAGAGTCGGCACGTACTGTCCATCGGAGCGGCCCCTGTGTCTGCCCCTGGACCGATAGATCCTGAATTTATGATGCAGACATTCGAACGCGTCGTCCATCTCGCCTATGGTTTCGCTTGTTCCGAGAATCAGTATGCCGTCGGTGTTCAGGGAAAAATTCATGAACTCCAACGCTTTGTACTGAAGCACGGGTTGCAGATAAATGAGAAGATTCCTGCAGCTTAAGAGATCGATGTCGGTGAACGGGGGATCTTTCACCAGATTATGCTGGGCGAACACTACCATTTCGCGGATGGTTCTGTCTATCTGATACTGTTCCTCTTTGTAGTGGAAATATTTGGAAAGGAGCAAGGGAGGAAGATCAGCTACTATGCTCTCTGGATATATCCCGTTACTGGCAATTTGAATGGCATCTCTGTCTATATCAGTAGCGAACAGCTTGATATCGAGTCGCTTTCCTATGCGCTCCATGCATTCCCGTGCGAGGATGGCCAACGTGTATGCCTCTTCTCCCGTGGAACATCCCGCCACCCAGAACCTGACTTCTCGATCTTCGCAGTTTTCTAGAAGCTTTGGCACATAATTCGTCTCCAGTTCCCCAAATACTTCGCTGTCCCTGAAAAAACGCGTCACTCCGATGAGGAGCTCCTTGTACAGCGTTATGACCTCTCCCGCTCTGTTCTCCAGGAGCCTGACATAATCGCGCACATCCTCGATCTGATTGACCGACATACGCCGCTCTATGCGTCGTACCACAGTGCTCGGTTTGTAGAACGTGAAATCCACTTTCGTCCTTTCCCGGATGATGGCAAATATACGAGTAAGCTCGTCCTTATCGGAAAGGCGGGGTTGCGGCAGCTCGGTACCCGCGGTTCGGGGGCGGCTGACGAAAGAAACGAGTTTTTCAGGCATGCGTTCGGGTGTAAGGATAAAATCCGCAAGCTCCGTTGAAAAGACGGCCCTCGGCATGGCCTTGAAATTCGTAGATTCCTCGGCCTGTACCACTACCATGCCGCCCCTTTCTTTTACGGCGCGTATTCCCCTGGCTCCGTCGCTCTCTGTTCCCGACAGAATGATGCCGATGGCTTTGCCGCCCTGATCGTCGGCCAACGATTGTAGAAAAACGTCTATGGGAAGGCTCTGCCCTTTGGAATGATCCGGCTCGCCCAGCAGGAGCTTTCCCTTAAAGATGGTCGGGTTCTTTTTCGGGGGAATGAGATAAACCGTGTTCGCCTCTACGACCAAACCGTTTTCCGCAGGCTTGACCGGCATAGCAGTGCGTTTTGAAAGCAGCTCGACCATATGGCTTTTGTAATCGGGGGAGAGAGACTGTATCACGATAAACGCGATTCCGGCATCCGGCGGCATACTAGAAAAAAACGTTTCGAGGGCTTCGAGACCTCCTGCCGACACTCCGACACCGGCGAAAAAGAAAGGTTCCCCCTGGTTTGCCATAACCGGCCCGATGCTCCCTGTCATACTGCCCGCCTTTCGATTCTCTTGGTCGTTTATCGCTTTGAGTTTCCGCAAAACTTGAAATCTGTTTGAAGTATAGAATATGGTTCAGGCATTTTCAACAGAGCTTATAATACCAGCATGGCACAATGATATTCCGTAGGATTACCCTTTTATATCGCTGTTCAACATAGTATAGTATAGGTATGGCCTCCTCTCCGGCAAAGACAATTTTGCTTGTGGAAGACGAAAAAATTATAGGGCTTGCAGAGACCAAACTGCTGAAGTCTGAAGGATACGACGTCATCCATGCTCTTTCCGGCGAAAACGCCGTGGATATGATACGGACTGGATATACCGATCCTGATCTCATCCTGATGGATATCGATCTCGGGAAAGGCATGGACGGCACGCAGGCCGCTCAAGAAATCCTGAAATATCAAGAAATTCCCATAGTATTTCTCTCCGCTCACACGGAAAAAGAGATAGTGGAGAAGACAAAAAAAATAACATCCTATGGATATGTCACGAAAAACTCCGGAAACACCGTGCTACTGGCATCGATCGAAATGGCGTTCAGACTCTACAATGCATACTCAAAACTGCGTATCGACGAAGAACACCTCGAAAAGATGGTAGAGCGATCCGAGAAAAAGCTTATCACCCTCACCCGACCGCTCGGAGACACCTCGGATCTCAAATTCGAAGACATCTTCGATATAACGGAAGTACAGAAAATTCAGGACGCATTCGCAGAAGCCACCGGTGTGGCATCCATCATCACTGACACAGCAGGGTATCCGATCACGAAACCGAGCAATTTCTGCGAGCTGTGCCAGAACATCATCCGCCGAACCGAGAAAGGAAGGCTCAACTGCTATCGTTCGGACGCCGAGCTTGGAAGGCTGCATCCGGACGGCCCGATCATTCAGCCGTGCTTAAGCGGCGGCTTGATAGACGGCGGCACAAGTATCCGTATCGGCGACCGACACATCGCAAACTGGCTTATAGGCCAGGTCTTGGAAGAACCAATTGATTACGCGGCCATGCTTTCATACTGCAGGGAAATCGGGGCGGACGAAAACGAATTTAAAGACGCACTCGGAAAAGTGACGCGTATGCCGAAAAAACAGTTCGAGAAAGTATGCAAAGCGCTCTTCCTCATAGCGAATCAATTATCCGAACTCGCGGTACAGAACGTCCAGCAGGCGAGGAACATCACGGAGCGCGAGAGGGCGGAATATGCCTTGAAAGAAAGCCTCAAGGAATTCAAAGAGCTTTCGGACATAGCGAGCAGCGTCATATTGAAAATGAATATCAACGGTAATATCACATTTTTCAACGATTATGCGGAACATCTGTTCGGTTTTTCGAAAGATGAAATCCTCGGGAAAAACGTCGTCGGCACGATTGTTCCGGAAAAGGATGTTTCCGGAAACAATCTTATCACCATGATAGCAAGCATCACTGAACACCCGGAGCTCTATTGGACCAACGAAAACGAGAACATATGCAAGGACGGCAAAATCGTCTGGATCGCATGGACGAACAAGGCTATACGGGACGACAAGGGCCGAATCCAGGAAATCCTCTGCGTGGGCATAGATATCTCGGAACGGAAACATACCGAAGACCGTCTCAAAAAAGCCCTCGAAGAAAAAGAGTTCCTGATGAAGGAGCTCCAACACAGAGTGAAAAACAATCTCGCCATGGTGGCGAGCCTTCTGTCGCTCGAGACGCAGCGGCTTAAGGATCCAAAGGCCCGAACCGTGTTTCTCGAAGCGCAGAACCGCATAATGAGTATGTCGTTGGTGTATCAGAAGCTTCTCCACTCCTCGGATCTGACCACCATAGACGTGAAAACCTACCTCGCCGACCTTTCGGAAACGCTATTCGACACGTATAATCCGGATCCCTCGCGCATAGAACTCGATCTCGATGTTATATCGAAAAAAATCGATCTGAAACGGGCAATATCCGTAGCGCTCCTGGTGAACGAACTTCTCACCAATGCCTTGAAGCATGCCTTTCCGAACGATCGTTCGGGTACGATCAGAGTAGAACTCGCTCAGTGTCCGGAACAGGAGTTGTGCCTCACCGTTTCCGACAACGGCATCGGACTTCCGCCGGATTTTGATATCCGAACTGTGAGCTCGCTGGGGCTGAACCTCGTCGTATCTCTCGTGGAACAGCTCGATGGGTCC
>CAZWAS010000021.1:38509-39828 GCA_964631915.1 uncultured Spirochaetales bacterium
ACGGCACCACGAGTTTCAGGATCCGCTTTCCCGCGGAACGCTCTTCATGAAGTTTGCTTCGGCGCACTATCCTTTCGGCTGCCTGATCCGCACGCCCGACAGGAAACCCCGCGCGCCCCGCCTCACGGAATCGAAGCTCTTGCAGCGTTATCCCTGCACAGGGTAAGCTTTCCGCATGGCGTATACATGGACGAAATCGGGATGGAGGGGAAAACCCTCGTTTCAGCAGCCCCGTTACGCGGATGAGAAACGCTATGAAGCGGTACTCACTGCGATAGCGGAATTCCCGCCGCTTGTATTTCCAGGAGAAGTGGAAAAGTTGAAACAGCAGATCCGCGAGGCAGGGCTTCGCAAACGGTTCATACTTCAGGGAGGCGACTGTGTGGAACGATTCCTCGACTGCACTGCGGAATCGATCACGGAAAAGATAAAGGTGCTTCTCCAAATGAGCGTTATACTCACTCATGCTGCACGCAAGCCCGTGGTGAAGATAGGACGGATAGCGGGAGAATACGCAAAACCCCGTTCCCGGGAAACGGAAATCGTGAACGGAAAGGAAATGCTCACCTTCCGCGGCGACTGCATCAACTCCTTCGAGCCGATTCCCGAGAAACGGGAACCGAACCCAGAAAGGCTACTCGAAAGCCTTTACCATTCGGCTCTTACCATCAATTATATTCGGTCCATGATAGCTGGAGGATTCGCGGACCTTCAGCATCCTTATGCGTGGAATCTTAGGTCCATGGCGGACAGCGACAATTACTCCGAATACAAGGATATAGTTGAGCGGATACTGGATGCTGTGCATTTCATGGAATCGTTCGGCGGGGTAAACATAGATAAGCTCGAGCATATCGATTTTTTCATATCGCATGAAGGCTTCCATCTGGGGTACGAGGAAGCCATGACCAGAGAGGAGGAGGGCAAGTTCTACAACCTGGGAGCCCACATGCTGTGGATAGGGGATAGAACGAGATCTCTCGACGGCGCTCACGTCGAATATTTCAGAGGCATAGCGAATCCCATAGGGATCAAGCTTGGCCCCACGGCGAATTCCGACGAGCTCATCCGGCTCATCGCTATACTCAATCCCGAGAACGAACCAGGAAGGATCACGCTCATAACGCGATTCGGCAAAGGCATCGTCCGGCAGTCGCTGCCGAACCTGATAAAGGCTGTGGAGAAAAACGGAATGTTCGTCACCTGGAGCTGCGATCCGATGCACGGCAATACGGTTACTGGGCCGGGGCAGGTGAAAACACGGATGTTCAACGATATTCTCGAAGAACTCTCTGCTACGTTTCAGATTCACCGGGACC
>CAZWAS010000021.1:39846-42116 GCA_964631915.1 uncultured Spirochaetales bacterium
GAGCTCACAGGAAACGATGTAACCGAATGCATAGGCGGGTCACGGAATGTCGTGGACCTCCAGGACAACTACCAAACCTTGTGCGATCCCAGGTTGAACTATTCCCAGAGCCTGGAGATGGCCTTCCTCATTTCAAGCTTCCTCAAGGAGAAGACAAACACCTGAATTCCTAGCGATGCCGCCTCTCGCGCATTGAAACTTCAGAGGAAGGCAAAAATTCAGTGCCCAACGACATAATCCGTTCAAGTGAGGTGCGTGAGTTTCTGCCTTTCGGTGTATTTTGTCGCCCAACGAGGCAGCATTGTACCCTCGCTTCTTCTCCTCTCTTTGTTCTCCGTGCGCTCTGTGGTGAGAATCTCTTATTATTCGGCAACGGTAGTTATTTGAAGAGCAGCTCCATGATGAGGTTCATGTTATCAGCAAAGCGGTAGCCCTTCAGGTTTTCGTCTATCTCTTTTCTCTTTTTGGAAAGTCTGTCGGCCAGCTCCTTGTATGTAAGCGTCATTTTCACCGCCAGTTCGAGGGATTTTTCCCTGTCGTCCCGTGCGGCTATGATGTCGATGGAGCACCACCCCGAATAATTCGTCTTGTTCAAATAGTAGAAAAACTCGAGGATTTCCCAGAAATTGATGGTTCCGATGATCATGTCGGGATCGGCATCTTTATAGTTATCGTTCAGATGCACCTGGAAGAGCTTTTCGTGCGAATCGAGTATGACCGTGGATTCCGCGAGATTCTCTCCCGACATCAGAGCGTGTCCCACATCGATCACGCCTCCCACATTGGGAAGCCCCACATCGTTCAGGAACATCATCTCTTTTCCGATGTCGCTGATGTACTGCTTCTGCCGTGGATCCTTGTATTTGTATTCCACCGCGATCTTCACGTTTTTATTGTATTCGCCTATCTCTCGTACCGTATCCACGAGGTATTTCCATCCGTCTCTGTAGTCGGCCTGGAACGGATAATCGAAACCATCATGAGCGGGCCAAAGGAGCACGCTGTCCGCCTTCATTTCAACTGCGAGGTCTATGCTTTCCTTAAGCCGCTTCACGGCATCTTTACGCACGTGCGCTTCATTCGTACTGAAAGCACCGTTCTTCCATTTTCTGTCCGACCAGGTCTCGGGTTCGATGAACGACACCTTGAGTCCGTACTCCTTGAGAAGTTTCTGCAATTTGGTTACTTCGGACGGCATGGGGTCGGTAGGTACGAAGATGCTTATGCCGGTAAGCCCTTGTATCTTCTTGAATATCTCCAGTTTCCGCTCCAAAGGCATGTCTTCGTAATACCCGCCCGGGACGTACCGCTCGGCGTAGGAACCGAGGCACCAGAGATGTGCATCAATATTGAGTTTCATACTTCCTCCTTTTTCAGAAACGGTTACTTAATTATATACTCCATATTCTATACAAGTATCGATCATCATTCTGTAGTTTTCCGGTTTCACGTCGTCCATGACGCTGTGGTTCGTCGAGCAAATATATCTTCCGCCCGGCTTGAGTTTCTCCATTTTCGTAATAACTTCCTCGCGGACCTCGGCGGGCGTGCCGAAAGCCAAAGGTCCAGCTATGTCGATATTGCCGCTGATCGTTATATCCTTTCCGTACTTCCTTTTAATATCAAAAATATTCATAGAATATGGCTCGATCGGATTGATGCAGTCTATTCCCATCTGCATGATGATGTCGTCGAAAATATCGGTGAGGTTCCCGCAGGAATGAAACATGACGGGAAGTCCTGCGTCTTTCGCCGGTTTTATAAGGCGCTTGAACCTCGGAAGCCAGAGTTCCTTGAAAAGCTTCGGTTCCACGAACGTTCCAGACTTGAAAGCCACATCGTCCGCGAGGAAAAGAAAATCGATTCCTTCCTCAATGGCGACCTCTATGATCTGTACGTAGTAGTCGATGCAGATATCCAAAAGCCTTTCCACGAAAGGCCTGTCCTCGTATATCTTCAACAGGAATTCGTTAAATTCGCAGAGGAAATAATAACAGCACTGGAAATACGCAGCAGCGCAAAGGGTTACTCCCACCCCGGTTCCCTGTGCGCCCTGTACGTAACTGCGAATGATTTTGCGCCTCGGTTCGATATCGGTCTTGTAGTCCGGAAGCACTGCTTTTTCCAATGCCTCCCACGTCTTTATCCTGCCATCCGTGACGATGTGCAATTCCCCTTTTTCATTGCGGTATTTGAGAGGACACCACAGTGCTTCGAGCGTCATAGCGTCCATGCTGGTGAGCCTGCAAATTTCCAGGAAATCCTTCACG
>CAZWAS010000021.1:42167-42397 GCA_964631915.1 uncultured Spirochaetales bacterium
CATGGTGCTTCCAATGTCTTTTCCGAGCAAGGCTTTCACGTTCTTCGGTTCAATGAGTATCTCAAAATTAGGAACCCTATCCGGAATTCCTCCCTTCAATGTTGTCAACAATCGTTCAATATTCGGCTTTTTTAGGCTCTCTTTCATATATCGGCTCCCTGTTAGCGGCTTTTTTTATCATGATAGCAGAAAAACGATTTTCTGTAAAGAAAAATTTTGCTTTTCGTTGG
>CAZWAS010000022.1:0-8523 GCA_964631915.1 uncultured Spirochaetales bacterium
CATCTGATACACGGAAAACCCCTCTTTTTTTTTTTTTTTTGATATGACCGTGGAGAAAGCGGGCGATAGGTTGGGAGCGAGCACTGTTTTCTGCTTTTTGTCGGCCTTTCTGAATTTAACGGCAAAGGCTTCCTGAAGCTCCCTGTATTTCGAAAACTGAGCTTTTTCCGCGAGATGTTCCCTCCGTACGCGGATCGTTTCGATGAATGATTTGATCCGGATATTGAGGGGACCCTTTGCCTCGCCTTCATCCAGTTTCAGTATGAGCAATTCCTTATCCGCGGTTTCTCTGAGAATTCTCGTCATCTCGTCGCTCAAGATCGCGTCATGGCCGCATCCGAAACTGACGATTTGTACGATTTCGAGCAATGGATTTTTTGCAACGTACATGGCCGCGCTGAGCATCCTTGTGTGGAAGGGGTTGTATGTCTCCACTCGAACCCTTGACAGGTCTTGGTCGTGGAGCTCGAGCGCGTCGAGTACAAGCACAGGAATACCCAGCCGTGTGAAATGAAGCGAAAGGTCGTGGTTCACCAGTTCGTCTGAGTGATAGGGTCTTCCTGCGAGCACGACTCCGAACTGGCCTGAGTGTTTGAGCGTTTCCAGAACTTTTTTGCCTTCCGCACGCATTTCAGCGAAATAGGCTGTCAGTGCTTTTTCGGCTTCCGCTATAGCGAGTTTTGCTTCTTTTGCCGAGATACCGAATGTCCGGCCGAGGTAATCAGCTGTCTGGCTGTGCTTCAGATCTTTGTTATACCAATGGAATGTCGGGTTGTCGAAAGGAATGCCGTATCGTTTTTCCGTCTGATCCGTTTTTTCTACGACCATGGGATAGCCTTGCACTACTGCGCACACGTGTGTATCCTGTGCGAATTTGTTCTCTTTGGGTATGCGGATCATCATCGGCATGAATATCCGATCGACCTTCCGTTTTATCAGTTCCTGCACATGGCCATGCACAAGTTTTGCAGGGAAACAGATGGTATCCGAAGGAACAGACCTGAGGCCGTTTTCGAATATGTCGTAACTCGATTTCGGAGAGATGATCACTTCGAATCCTAACGACGTGAAGAGTGCTTTCCAGTAGGGGATGCTCGCCCAAAATTCGAGAGCGCGCGGAATGCCGATCCGTATATTCCGTTTTTCGCTCACCAGTTTGGGTTTGTAATCCTTAAACAGGAGTTGGTTCTGCAGTTTCATGAGATCCGGTACGGATTTCAGTTTGGATGTCGTTTCCGTGAGAAGTTTCTTCACTTCGGGGTCGGAAGCGTCACCTATGATCTCGCCGCGTTCGCATCGGTTGCCTGTTACGTACCGTGTGCCGTTGTTGAACAGGACGAGGGTTCTGTTGCAATTGTTCGAGCAGAACGTGCATACAAGCCCCGGTTTTTTCTCGTAATCGAACTGCTCGAGATTGTCCAATCCGAGGAAGGTCGATGTATAGCCCTTTGCTTTCTTTTCCTCGACATATTTTTTCGTGAGGAGTGCTATGCCGATGGCCCCCATTTCTCCGGGGTGGGGCGGACGCGTTATATTTTCCTGCCCGGTGTACTGTTCGAACGCTCGGAGCACCGCATCGTTTTTGAAGGTACCGCCCTGCACCACGATCCTGTCGCCCAGCACATCGAGATTCGATATGCGTATGACTTTGGTGAATACGTTCTCTATGATGGATCTGGATATGCCTGCGAGAATGTCTCCAGTGGTTTTCCCGTTCTTCTGTTCGGTGATGATGGAGCTGTTCATGAACACCGTGCATCTTGATCCGAGCCTCGAGGGTTTTTTCGCAGCGAACGCCATGCTCGCGATTTTATCCACAGCAACGCCCAGCGATCGTGCATAGGTTTCTATAAATGAACCACATCCTGCGGAACAAGCTTCGTTCAGGATAATACCGGTCACTATGCCGCCTTTCAGGCTTATGGCCTTCATGTCCTGGCCGCCTATATCGAGGATGAACGTGGCTCCTGGGGCATAGGCTTGCGCTGCTTCTGCATGCGCAACTGTTTCCACGGTGTGGTAATCAGCGTTGAACGCCTTAGCGAACAGAACTTCACCGTATCCCGTGGTGCCCACTCCCTTTATGATCAGCTCCACTCCCGCTTCCTTATACGTATCCCTGAGCTTTATGAGCGCGTACTTGATGACGAGAAGTGGGTCGCCGTGATTTCCCGAATAGAATTTATCCACGAGTTCCCCGTTCCTATCGAGGAGCACGAATTTGGTCGTAGTGGACCCTGCGTCTATGCCGAGGTACACTTCGAGCCGTGTTCCTTTAGGATATGTTTTGGGAGTGAATTCCTCATGCGGATGGCGCTTGTGGAACCGCTGCCGTTCTTCCTCGCTCTTGAAAAACCGTTCGGCTTCTTCCGCCATGGATAGGCGCTTATAATCTATATAATTTTTCAGATCCTTCAAAGAGGATACGCCTTTATACTGCGACTGTTTGTTGTGAAACATCGCCTCTACGGATAAGGCAGCCCCTATGGCCACGAGGATCTCCGGTTTGTCTGGAATTATCACTTCCCCATCCGAAAGTCGGAGCCGTTCCTTGAACACTTCCACGAGCTTGGGGTTGAAGGTAAGAGGCCCGCCTTCGAATATGACAGGCGGTACTATATCCATGCCTTGGGCGAGCCCGCCGATAGTTTGTTTCGCTATGGCATGAAAACTCGACAGCGCTATATCCTCTTTGGAGACCCCCTGATTCAAGAGGGGCTGGATATCCGTTTTTGCAAAGACGCCGCAGCGGCCTGATATGTCGTAGAGGTGCGTACCTGCGGCCGCGAGGGCGCCGAATTCCTCGGTTTTCACATGGAGGAGTTCTGCTACCTGGTCTATGAATGCTCCTGTTCCTCCTGCGCAACTTCCGTTCATCCGCATATCGTTGGCCACAAGCTGTCCGGATGCCTCGTCGTAGCGGAAAAAAATGACTTTCGCATCCTGGCCGCCCAGTTCTACAGCTACGCGGGCATTCTTGTAGAAGGTACGTACAGCCAAAGCATTCGCAACTACCTCCTGTATGTAAAACGCATTGAGCTCTTTCGCTATGGAGAGTCCTCCGCTTCCGCATACCGCTACTTTGAACTCAGCGTCCGGAAACCGTTCGTGCGCTGCTTCGAGGAGCTCATATACTGCTTTTGCCTGATCCGCATTGTGTCTTCGATATATATAGAAAAGAAGTTCTTTTGTTTCCGGCCGGACAACGGTTATCTTTACTGTGGTTGAACCTACATCGATGCCCACCCAGTAACACGTATCATTCATATACCTTCCTTACGGCTGATCCGTTATGATATTTTTCTCCCAAAGGTGCATATGCTGCACGCTGCAAAACCGAATATGGAAAAGTATACTCAAAACAGACCTGCAATTCAATAATAAAAGGCATCCCGAAGCCAGTGCCTCTGCCGGATAAGTACATAAGATTTTTCTGCGGCTGGATGTATGAGATTTGCTGGATTTTGAGCCAGCAGGAATTCGTAAATGAACGCACACGAAAATGCACTGATAGCGGGAGATCGACACATCGTACAGAAGGCTATCCCCCGCTGGGGGCCCCTATTTCATTCTTCTGATCCATGGGAGGAGCATGGAAACCTTTTCTCTGTATTCTGTGTACAAAGGCCGCTTTTCGAGGATGCGCCCTTCCGCCATTGGAATGCTCACAAAAAGGAACATGAGTGTGATGGAAAGAGGTCCGAACAAGGTCCACCACATGTTGGCGTTGACTCCTACAAGGAAAACCCAGAATCCCCACCAGAAGGTACACTCGCCGAAATAGTTCGGATGCCGCGAGTATCGCCACAATCCGCTATCGATGTATTCGTGGGAAGAAGCCTGTTTCCTGAACCGTTTCATCTGCTCGTCCGCGATGAACTCCACTACGGTCGCTCCTATGCTGATCAGGAATCCGAGAATAACAAGAATATTCATGGCCTGAAACCTAACGGTCAGGCTGAGATATACGGGAATGAGCCCAAGAAATACCATAAGCGTGGGGAAAAGGTGAATGCCAAAAAAATTCGTGAGTGGGAATAAGGCGGGATTTTTCTCCCTGAGCATCGAATATCGCCAGTCCTGATGCGAAAGCCCTTCCCATCCCCGCGCCCAGTTCAGTGTGAGCCGTACACCCCAGAAACAGACGGCAATGAGAATGAGGATATTATGCGCTGAATAAGGGTTCGGGCTCAGGCTGTTCCAGAAGAACGCCATAGCTATTGGAGCAGCGCTCCAATACGGGTCATACATGCTCGCATTGCCTACAGCGGTGCTGAATATGAACACCACTACCGTTGCGGCAGCATCAGCCAGGAACGTAAGGAGAAGGGGATCGATCCTGCCTTGTAAGAGCATGATGACGGCCCACGAACCGAGGAACGCCGCCGCATAGGCACCGAAACAGAGCAAAAAGGAAAGCACCAGGTTTTTCTTTTGTTTCATATCCGTTTCCTTTATCCACCAGGATGTACAGCAGTCGATGGCCGCCTCGAACAGCTAATCTGTTTTCATAGGCGGCAAATCCTTTCCCTTCCAACTCACCGGAACCCGTCTGAGTGTGAGCACATTGATATACAGATAATACACCATGGATACGAGCACATTGGGCATGGAGAGCAGCCAGTATGAAACGAAAGGCATACGTGAAAGAAACCCTGCGCTCGCTGCCACCATATACATGCTTAAGAATGTGCCTCCTGCAAGAAGAGCGAGGAATGGATAGAGCGGGGCGAAAAAAAGGGAACAGACTCCAATGGCGAGGTACAGCATGACGAGCCTATAGCTCCACCGTGTGTTGAAATCGGGGGCGAACAGGGCTCCTGTGTTCCATCGTATTTCCTGTTCCGTCAATTCTCGCCACTTTGTTTTCGGCTCAGCGAGCACTTTGATATCGATTGTGGTAAGTGCGAGAATTTTATACTTCGTCTTTTTTCGGACTGCAGCTATGAGCGCGGCGTCTTCGGTCATGGAGTACCCTATGGAGTCGTAGCCTCCTACTTCATGCAACGTGGCAGCCCGAATCGCGATATTGTTGCCGAAGCCTCCTGTGGGATTATCCATGCCTGCGCTGCCTGCGGTATAGAAGTAGCGAAACACATGGTCAAAGGCTTGATACTTCGACAGGAATCCCGTGCCGATCTTCGTGTGAACTGTTCCGAAAACGAGCCCGATGCTCGGATCGGAAAAATGGGACGAGAGCAGTTTTACCCAGTGTTCAGGCACTATGCAGTCGGCATCCGTAAACAGGAGCACTTCACCGCACGCAGCGGTAATGCCTTTTGAAAGCGCATTTTGCTTCGGGTTTCCCGGTCCTGTGTTTTCTTTCAAGTCCACGATTTTTACGGTGCCGGGATGAGCCTTCGCATAGGTGTTCATGATATCGAGCGTGGCATCCGTTGAGCGGTCGTTTATCAGTACGAGTTCGAAGTTCCGATCGGACTGTTTGTCAAGCGAAGAAAGGAGATACGGAAGTCTGTCTTCTTCGTTTCGCGCAGGCACTATGACCGACAGCGTGTGCGGCTGATGCTTCGCAGTGCGCAGGCTTTTCCTCTCCTTGATGCGCGACCTGATGATTCCGAACACGATCGCTATATGCGTGAGCACTGTAACGGCAGGGATCGCAATAATAATGATGTCTATGACGCGCATCATGCTTCGATGAGGGCTATTGCTGAAATGAGAAGCTTCGTCACCTTTTCCGCATTCTCTTTGAAAACTTTCAGCACTTCTTCCCAGCTCACGGGAGCCTCGTCTTCCTTCCAACAATCGTAGTCGGTGCTCATGGCCACTGCAGCATAGGGAATGCCGGCTTCATTCGCAAGTGCGGCTTCCGTGGCTATAGACATGTTGATCACGTCCGCGCCCCAGGAACGGAACATGTGGGATTCTGCTTTTGTGGAGAAACGGGGGCCCTCTATGGTGACCACTGTACCTTTTTTATGAAACACAAGCCCTTGCGAAGCTGCAGTGCGTATGAGAATATCCCGCAACGCTGCAGAGAAGGGTTCCGCCATGGCGGCATGAATGGGTTGGTGCGGCTCGAACGATTCGTGGAAAGTCATTTTCCTCTGCTTCGTGAAATCGATGAACTGATCGAGTATCACGAGATCTCCTCTCCCTATATGCTCGCGCAGAGAGCCCACAGCAGTGGTAGCCAGGATGTGAGTGCATCCTGCATCCTTGAGCGCGCAGATGTTCGCCCTGTAGTTCACCTGGCTTGGAGGAATCGTGTGTTCCCGGCCATGCCTCGCAATGAGCACTACATCTCTATCTCCGATCTTCCCGCATTTCAGAGGCGAGGATGGTTTCCCGTACGGAGTACTCGCTTCAACATCCCGAGGGTTTTTAAGGATATCCGGATTGTCCAATCCGCTTCCACCAATAATGCCGACTTTCGCCATGATAGTTCCTTTTTCGTGTTAATGTATGCCCATCACTCTAAACGCGAAAGAATGAAAAGTCAATAATAGAGGAGTATCACAGCGAGGTGCGATCACTGCAGAGTTCGCCCATGTCCCGCCGTAGACCGCTTGTATGCGTTTCAGAGAGTTCACCGCCTGCATGAGAGCACGATCCTTTCTTTGGGCACCCCGCGGTGAGGGATGTGTAGACAGCGTGTTATCGGTGTTCCGGATACAGAGCGAGGATGCTCGTTTCATCCGCTCCGCATATACCACGCTCGGTTATAAGGCCGCATATGAGGCGCGCGGGAGTGACGTCGAATCCGTAGTTTTTCGCCCGCGTGGTCTGGGGGCAGATAAGGACTTCCTCTATGGCTCCCCTACAGAGCCCCTGTACAGAACGCACCTCGTGTTCGTCGCGCTCTTCTATGGGGATGCTCGCCAAGCCGTCCCTCATATCCCAATCGAATGTAGAGGAGGGGAGAGCCACATAAAAGGGTATTCCGTTGTCTTTCGCAGCGAGGGCTTTGAGATAGGTGCCGATTTTGTTCGCAACATCCCCTGTCCTGGTAACTCTGTCTGCTCCGACTATGCAAATATCCACCATGCCGTGCTGCATGAGATGGCCGCCTGCGTTGTCAACTATGAGGTGGTGCGGCACCCCGTGCTGACCCAATTCCCAGGCCGTGAGGCTCGCGCCCTGATTGCGGGGTCGTGTTTCATCGACCCACACATGGATATCTATGCCTTTTTCATACGCTGCATAGATCGGCGCTGTGGCGGACCCGTAATCCACGAAGGCGAGCCACCCTGCATTGCAGTGCGTGAGTATGTTCACCGTGTTCCCCTTTTTCTTTCTGCTGATCTCCTCTATGAGCTTCACCCCGTGTTCGCCTATGCGTCTGCCGAACTCTGCATCTTCGTCCGCAATGGCGCATGCGGTGGAAAAAGCGAGAGAGCGTTTTTCGGAGTACGTCTTTCCCTCGCTCATAGCTGAGATCATACGCTTTACAGCCCATTCCAGGTTTTTAGCAGTGGGTCTGGTGGCTACGAGGAGGCGTGCTGCCTTTTCCATGGAGTCGTCGAATCCCGCATCCGGCGCATTCAGCGCTGCGAGATACATGCCGAATCCTGCAGTCGCACCTATGAGCCCTGCTCCGCGTATATACATATCCTTTATGGCGCGGAGCGCGTCGTCGAGAGTTTTCAGATCCATGATTTCGAATACATGGGGAAGCTTCTGCTGGTTTATGACTTGCACTGTGGTTGTATCCTGTTCCTTCACCCAAATGGTTCTGTACTGATTGCCGAATGCTTTCACGAAATCCTCCTTGCGATAGTCAACACGGTCGTCCCATGTTGAAATGGAAACAGATAAAAGTCAATCCGAAGTACTGCAGGTACATGGAAGCACGAGCGCCGGGGAGGTTGTGGCATAGAGAAAGGCAGAAAGGTGACCGTACCGAACGCATCGAATTCTTATCCGTTTAAGAGAGGTACGTCAGTTTCTGCCTTTCTCTGAAGTGTCCTTCCGTCATAGTAGAATTGCCGGATTCGATGCTTGTCCGTAGGAATCAAATCGTTTATGATCGTCCTATGAATCAGAGACAAAGCCTTCAGCTTTTCGTGCCGGGGAGGGTGTGCCTGTTCGGCGAGCATTCCGACTGGGCCGGCGGATACCGTAGAATCAATTCTAAAATAGAAAAGGGTTGCACCATAATTACGGGGACGAACCAAGGCATCTATGCTTCCGTCACTCCCCATGACTCGATGCTTATTTATCATTTCACATCTCCGAGCGGAAAGGTGGAGCGTTTCGAAATACCGCTCGAACGCGATGCGCTCCTTCAGGGGGCGCAGAAAGGTACGTTTTTCAGCTACATAGCAGGCGTGGCATACCAGATCGTCACTCACTATCATGTGGGGGGGCTCGTCATAGACAACTACAAGACAGACCTCCCGATTAAAAAAGGGTTATCCTCGAGCGCTGCGATCTGTGTTCTCGTTGCCCGGGCATTCAACAGGATTTACGATCTCAAGATGAATGTACGCGGAGAAATGGATTTTGCATATCGCGGAGAAATCACCACGCCGTCGCGGTGCGGCAGAATGGATCAGGGCT
>CAZWAS010000022.1:8533-42212 GCA_964631915.1 uncultured Spirochaetales bacterium
GGAAGCAAGCCCATCATGATGTTCTATGACGGCGATTCCATCGATGTTGAGGAGTGTAAGGTCGCGAAAGACCTCCATTTCGTGATCGTAGATTTGGGGGCCAAAAAAGACACGATCAGAATTCTCAAGGATCTCAACAAAGCGTATCCATTCGCGGACAATAAGATACAGGAAGACGTGCAGGCATATCTGGGAAGCATGAATTTGGACCTCACGAAACGTGCTGCTCAGGCCATAGCATCAGGAGATGCGAAGGAAGTCGGCGCCATCATGAAGGAATCGCAGATTCTGTTCGATACCTATGTGAAGCCAGCATGTCCTTCCGAACTTGAAGCCCCTGTTCTCCATAAGGTGCTTTCCTACGAAAAATTGCAGCCGTACATCTGGGGCGGCAAGGGAGTCGGTTCCCAGGGGGACGGAAGCGCCCAATTCATTGTAAAAGACGAAGCGGCGCAGGAGAAAGTCATCGGGATTTTGAAAGAAGATTTCGGCATGCAGGGCCTCAAGCTCACCATACACAAGACAAAAAAAGTCCGAAAAGCCGTCATCACTGCGGCAGGTGTCGGTACGAGGCTATTCCCCATGACGCGCATCATACGCAAGGAATTTATGCCGGTCATAGACAAGGAAGGGCAGATGAAACCCCTCATACTGCAGAATATCGAAGAGGCATGCAAAGCGGGAATCGAAGAGGTTTGCCTCATCATACAGGAAAAGGAGCGAGAGCTGTTCGAACGGTTTTTTAAGGAACCGCTTCCTGCCTCAGTGTTCGGCAAACTCTCTCCGCAGAGTCAGGAGTATGCGCAATACATCGAAAAAATTGGTTCGCGCATAACGTTTGTATGCCAGAGCAGCCAAGAAGGGCTCGGGCATGCGCTGTTCACTGCGAGGAAATGGGTAGGCAGCGAACCTTGTCTGCTCATATTGGGGGATCATCTCTTCGTATCCGAAGCGGAAACTTCGTGCGCGAAACAGCTCCTCGACGAATACGACGAGCTTGAAAAAAGCGTCGTGGGCCTTCAAGTGACCCCTGTGGCGGATATCCATCGATTCGGAGCCGTGGCAGGTTCCTGGGAAAGGGAGGGTACGCTCGTGTCCGTCGCGCGGTTTACGGAAAAGCCGTCCCCTGAGTATGCGCGGCTGTACCTCCGCATGGATTCTCTCGGCAAAGATGCATTCCTCACGGTATTCGGACAGTATGTGCTGGAACCTTCGATTTTCCCCATCCTCGAAAAAATGATAGAGGAAAACTGTAGAGAAAACGGCGAAATTCAACTCACAGCAGCCTTGGAAACCCTGCGCAGCCAGAGCGGCTTCTACGGCCTCGTGATCCGGGGAAGACGTGTGGATATAGGAACCCCTGACGGATATTTGGAAGGGCTCCTCGCGGAAAAAGAGTTGGCCACATAAGCATGGTCCGGCATTCTTTATCGCTCTGCGCTGCACTTCACCTTTCTCTTGAAAAAAGTGTATAGTATCCCGTGCTATCGTAACATTTTTAGATCGAAGAGGAATTCCATATGCATTCAAAAGAGCCGTTGACATTCGTTTTGCCCTTGCTGAAGACGCCCCATATATTGTCGCGTGCTGCACGGGCTATTTACACTAAACACTTCAAAGCCACAGCCGAATTCAAACGCGGTGATGGCATTTCTAGGTTGCCGATTCAGCAGATAAGTATAAAAATATGCAATGCCTGTAACCTCAGGTGCAAGACCTGCGGTCAGTGGGGAGAAACGGGATACAACCTTGGCAAACCCAATGCGGAACTTTCGAAAATCGTTCCTGTCGAACGGTATATCGAGATCGCTGATTCGGTGAAAAAGGACAAGCCGATCTATTATATTTGGGGCGGCGAACCCTTCTTGTACCCCGGACTCATGGATCTCACTGCGAGGATAAAACAGAACAAGTCCGTGCTGTCCCTGGTCACCAATGCGACTTTTCTTGAAAGCAACGCGAAAGAAATAGTAAAGCAAGGTTGGGATGCGCTCATGTTCTCTCTCGATGGACCGGAACCGATCCACGACGAAATCCGCGGTAAACAAGGGACGTTCAAACGAGTAGCTGCAGGCATCGAAGCTGTGCAGCGGTATAAAAGGGACATGAAGAAGACTTTGCCATGGATCATGCCCCTTGTGACTATAAGCACGTGGAACGCACCCAAGCTCGACGAAATTTTCGAGGTTGCGAAAGAGCTCGATACGGACTGCGTTGTGGCATACTATTCCTGGTTCACGAACGAAACGATAGGGAACGCCCATACGAAGATTATGCAGAAACACTTAGGTATAACGCCCACGGCGTGGAAAGGGTATCTGTTCGACCACAACGTAGATACCGATGCTCTACTCGAAAGCCTCAAGAGGATCAGAAGCAGAAAATGGGGATTCCCCATCATTTTTATTCCTGACCTCAAGGACGAACAGATCCCCACATACTACAAAAACCCCGGAGAATTTTTCGGATTTGGCCCCTGCATTTCTCCGTTCACAACCGTGGAACTCATGCCAAACGGAGATGTTTCCCCTTGCAGGGATTATCCGGACTATGTGACAGGGAACATTCTCGAGCAGTCGCTTCAGGATATCTGGAACGGAGAAAAGTACGTGAAGTTCCGAAAAGCACTCATAGACAATGGAGGCACCTTCCCCATCTGTGCGCGCTGCTGCGGCCTCATGGGGTGGTGAGCATGCGTCGCCTCTCGGCGATTCTAATTTATACGCGCATATACATGCAGGACAGCAGCAACATCGATATATCGCGCTTTAACGGACAAGTAGTCCGCTGCCCGCTCGATATGTGATTTTGCCGCTGTCCGAGGCCAGGCTACACGAGAATATCAAAATTCCGGCAATTTACCATGATCACTTAGTGGGGAAAATGCTGTCCCTTACCGTTCGATTTTCTTCACGATTCCGTGGAAATCCAGATGGTAGCGGATTCCGCTCCAGTCCATACGTTTCGAGAAACACGTCATGATGCCTGCACAGGTACCGGCGAATACGAAGACGGGCATGTAGAAGAACCAAAGTATCCTTTTATGGTTGTCCTTGCCGGGTTTTTTGAGGAGCATGCCCCAAAGCATGACGAGGATCACGTACACTGCAGTGTAGAGTGTCACGAACAGATTAACAGGGGTGTAGTGCACACTAGTCACAACGATGAACACGGGAAGGAGCAAAAAATTCAGCATGGCGTAGATATAGATGACCATACCGAAAAGCCAGAACGGTCTAAGATAATATTTTACATATGAGGATTGACGCTTAAACCATTTCACCACTCCCCAGAGGGTAGGGATGGTTTCGTTCGTTTCCGCAACGCATTCAGGCACATGAACGACCTTCCCTTTCGCTTTCATGATGAGCCACTGCAGAGACGAGTCGTCCACTACGGTTTTGCCCCAGTAGTCCTTTACTCCGAGCCGTTCGAAATCCGCGCGGCGGATCGCCATGCTGCCACCCCACACGCCCGAAAACAAGGGGAAATTGACCAAAGCCAGCTGAAATGCGCTGACGAAGGCATGAAAATACTCTCCTATGGTTCCTTTTTTCAACACGAGCCACCTGAAACCTGTGGATACCATCACCTTCGGACTGGAAAGAGGCGCAAGCAGATTCCTGATCCACGCGGCATTCACCGGAATGTCCGAATCCATGAACACGTACACATCGTCTTTTGCACCGGCTTTCTCCACGCCGTGGAGGAGATTGTGGTTCTTTTGGCCACAGGTCGCGGATTTCCCCGCAACGAGCAACGCAGCGTTCTCCTTCCCGCTGATAATGCGTTGAATGACGGGATATGCTGGGTCTTGTTCGCTTTCGACGATGAAAAACAAGCGGAAAAGGGGATATTCGATGCGGGTGAATGTGGCAATATTCGCCTCGAAATGGTCATTCACTCCCTTGCACGGAACGAAGATCGAAACGCTCGGCGTATATGTTGAGTCGTAATTCGGAAGAAAGTGTTTTTTGTATAAGACGCTCCTGTACAGGAGAAACACTATGCATAGAGCATAGATCCAAAGGATATCGAAGGCATCCAAGCTAAGGTGGACGATTATTCCTGCATTCATGATGTTTTTACGCTCCATTGTCAACGCTTCCGTGACTATACATGGAATTCCAGGATGTTTCAAGAAAATCGGGGGATATCTGGCCTGTACGGAATCAATGCCCGCTCAGGAATTTCCCGTACAGCATTAAGAAACCGGTCATCTCCAAGAGGAAATGTCCGAATATCGCTTTCCATAGGTTTCTGTATTCGTAAGCGAAGAATCCGAACCACGCTGCTGCTAGGAAAGAGATGAGTCCACCCCCGAAACCTGTGCCTGTGCCTTCTCCGAAAAAAGCGTGATAGAGTCCCCAAATGAAAGCCTGAAGGAGCATGGAAATCATTCTGGAATTCGTGATTTTTTCGAAGCCATGGAGCAGGATCCACCTGAACAGGAGCTCTTCCTTGAGGGAAAGCGTAATACCGAAGAGCACCTGGTATGGAAGTATATAGAAAAATGTCGACCAGGGCATTTTTAAGGAGAGCATGTACAGAACAGCTACCAATGCCGCGATGCTGAAATACAGAATGATCAGAATCCGTATGATTATTTTCCGTACCCTCATGAACTTCTCGGTGCGAGGCATAAAGAGGACATCTCTTTTTTCCACATAAACCCGAAAGGGATTCGACGCATGTATGAAGGTGAGAAAAGGCATGAACAGAAGCATCATGAAGCAGGAGAAAACTATATCGGTCACCAGCTTGACTGCGATGTTACTGAAGTCTATGCCGATGATGAGGTTGGAAACGAAATACATGCCTGTATAGGAGAGTGTTTCCATGAGAAAGAACAGCGGGATAAAAAGGAGTTGTTTTCTCTTGAAAAAAAAGACGAGCACAAGGCCCAAGACTATCTGGGCGATTATAGAAGCTATTCTCCAATTCGTGATCAGATAGGGGGACAGTGCGTGTTTCGGAGGCGTATCTATACACCCCACAAGCCAGATCGCACCTGAGACAAGAAATACGATTATTTCCAGAACAGGAACATTCCGCTGTTCCCTTCCGAAAACAAATCCAACAGCCAGCTGTCTGAATTCGGATATATGCAACTTTTCTGTACCTGTTTTAGGAAAATCGACTACTATTGACTTAGTATATTGCAAATACATGGCTCTCTGTCAACCGTCCGCTCCTCTCATGTTGTTGTGTGCCCAATGGAGAATTACTGTATTGACATCGTTCTGATAAATTCCCTAGAATAGTTACATAACGGAAAATTCCATTCGACGACTCGATGGTGATTCTTACAGGGAGGATGCATTGTATAAACCCGTTGATCCGAAAATCCACTTTCCTTCAATGGAAGAGCGTATTCTGGCTTTCTGGCAGGAGCACGATATCTTCAAACGATCCATAGAACAACGCAGAAACAATGAAGAGTATGTCTTCTACGACGGACCTCCCTTTGCCACCGGCCTCCCTCACTTTGGACATTTCGTGCCGGGCACCATCAAGGACATCATTCCCCGGTATCAATCGATGAAAGGTAAGATGGTGGAACGGCGTTTCGGATGGGATTGCCACGGGCTTCCTGTGGAATACGAAATGGAAAAAGAGCTCGGTATATCCGGCAAACGGGCCATAGAAGAATACGGCGTCGCAAATTTCAACGAAGCCTGCCGTTCCATAGTGCTCAGGTACACCAAAGAATGGCGGACAGTCATAACACGCATGGGACGGTGGGTGGATTTCGACCATGACTACAAGACCATGGATGCAGACTACATGGAGTCCATATGGTGGGTTGTCGGCGAACTGTGGGAAAAGGGACTCTTGTTCGAAGGGCATTACATACTTCCCTACTGTCCGAGGTGCTCGACTGCTCTATCCAATTTCGAGCTCAATCTCGGCGGATATCAAGATGTGCACGATCCTGCAATAACGGTCAAATTCAGAGTGAAGGGCAGGGATAACGCATATTTCCTTGCATGGACAACCACTCCGTGGACACTTCCTTCGAATCTAGCCCTCGCTTTGGGAGCGGATATAGAGTACGCCCGCGTGAAAGACGGAACAGAAGAGTACATCCTCGCGAAGGACAGACTGTCTTCCTACTATAAGAACGAGACCGACTACGAAGTGCTTGAGCTCCTGAAGGGAAAAGATCTCGCAGGCGTTCGATACGAACCCCTGTTCCCCTATTTCTCAAGCCTTTCTGAGAACGGGGCGTTCAGAATCTTCAACGGCGACTTCGTGAGCACGGAAGACGGCACAGGCATCGTTCACATAGCACCCGGTTTCGGTGAAGACGATTACAACATCCTCAAAGGAACCGGCATACCGACCGTATGCCCTGTGGACGCGGAATGCCGGTTCACGGATGAGGTTTCGGATTACAGAGGATTGTTCGTCAAGGACGCGGATAAAACCATAATCCAGCGGCTCAAGGACGAGCGCAAGCTCGTGAAGCGCGATACGTATCTGCACTCGTATCCCCATTGTTGGCGTTGTTCCTCTCCGCTGATCTATCGGGCTATTTCCTCATGGTTTGTGAATATCGACAAGATAAAAGCGAGCATGCTGTCCGCGAACAAGCAGATTTACTGGATGCCTTCCCACCTGAGGGACGGCAGGTTCGGCAAATGGCTCGAAAATGCGAAGGATTGGGCGATTTCCAGGAACCGGTACTGGGGAAATCCCATACCCATATGGAAGTGCGATTCCTGCGGGGAAAAAGTGTGCATAAAAAGCAGAAAAGAGCTCGAGGAACGTTCGGGCGTGTTCCTCGAAGACTTGCATAAGCATTTCGTGGATTCGGTCTTTTTCCCCTGTTCGTGCGGCGGAACCATGAGGCGTATACCCGAAGTACTCGACTGCTGGTTCGAATCCGGTTCCATGCCCTATGCGCAGAATCACTATCCGTTCGAAAACAGGAAACATTTCGAAGAACACTTTCCTGCGGATTTTATATCCGAGGGGCTCGATCAAACGAGAGGATGGTTTTACACCCTTACAGTGCTCGCAGCAGCCCTTTTCGATTCACCTGCATTCAAACATGTCATAGTGAACGGCCTCGTGCTCGCGGAAGACGGGAAGAAGATGAGCAAATCGCTCAGAAATTATACCGACCCTGTGGAAGTCATCAATTCCTTCGGCGCAGACGCGCTCAGGCTTTTCCTTATACACTCTGCATGCGTCAAGGCCGAGGATCTGCGGTTTTCCAACGACGGCGTCAAGGAAGTGCTGAAAAGCATCATCATCCCCCTGTGGAATTCCTATGCATTTTTTATCACGTACGCGAACCTCGACAAAGCCGACCCCAAGGGTCCTCCCCAAAATCCTGCGAATCCTTTGGACAGATGGATACTGTCGGAGACCGAGCGGCTCGTCAAGGAAGTGACGCTGCAGATGGATGCGTACGACCTTCAGAAAGCGGTCGATCCCATTGTCAATTTCATAGATCTCCTTAACAATTGGTATATCCGGCGGTCGAGAAGGCGATTCTGGAGGTCTGAAAACGATTTGGATAAACAGCAGGCATACGAAACCTTGTACTCTGTGCTGCTCAAACTCATCACCATAGCTGCTCCGTTCATCCCATTCATCACCGAAGAGATGTACCAAAACCTCAGAACCCAGGATATGCCGGAATCGGTCCATCTCTGCGATTATCCGACTGCAGACGATGCCATCCGCGATCTCGAGCTCGAACAGAAGATGGCAGTCACCATGCATGCGGTTTCCATGGGAAGGGCGCTCAGGAGCATGTTCACCATCAAAACGAGGCAGCCTTTGAAGGCTTTCCATCTGGTGACTATGAACAAGGACGAAAAGCGCGTGCTCTTCGAAATGGCGGAGATCATCAAAGAAGAGCTCAACGTGAAAGACCTCATATTCAGGGAAAACGAAGAAGAGCTGGTAGAATACAAGGCGAAACCGAATTATCGGGTTCTCGGCAAGGAGTTGGGAAAGGATATGAAAAACGCGGCAGCGCGCATTGAAGAGCTCTCCATGCGGGAAATACAGTCCCTGCTCGAGGGCGCGGTGCTGTCTATAGACATAGGACCGAGGATGTTGGACATCACTCAGGAGAGCGTAGTCATACAGCGCATCGAAAAGGACAACCTTAAGGTGCTCAACGAGGGGTCTCTCACCGTAGCAATAGATACGGAGATCAATGAAGAGCTCAAGCGGGAAGGCATGGTGAGGGATATAGTGCGAGGAGTGCAGAATCTTCGCAAAGAGGCCGGACTCGACGTGACGGACAGGATCAGGATTTCCCTCGGCGGTTCCGAGGAGACAAGGCTTGCCGTAGAGGATTTTCAGGATTATCTGATGAACGAGACGCTTGCCGTTGCCTGGGAGTGGGGTAAGAAGAGGGCTGGTCAGCGGATAGACTGCGGCGACGATGTCTGTTTCATCGAAGTGGAGAAAGTATCCTGAACAGGAGAATCATGAAAACGTCCGGAATCGCTATATGTCTGATTCCTCTGTTCGCTGTATTGCTGTTAGGAACAGGATGTGCCACAACGCCTCCAAAGCGGGCTGCTTTCGAATGGCTCGGCAGTTTGCCGCCGGACGCTGCGGTGTATCTCTCGTTTCGAACGGATCAGAACAAACCTCTCGTCGCGGAAATAACAAAACTCGCAGGCAAGGCAAAAAACGCGATACAATCCGTTTTCGACAGAACGCAAAAGCTGTATGCGGGCATCTATCCTTTTCCCGAGGATGGAGTTGCTCCGGGCAAGGTCGAGTTCTCCGCATACATCCTAGGAAACTATCCGAAAGGCATGATCGAAGGGTCCTTGAGTGAAAGTAAGGGATGGACAAAAGGGTTGGGCGGTCCTGTGTCGTTTTGGAAGCATAAGGAAACCGGAGTCGAGCTGAGCGTTCCTACGGATTACCTCATGTGCATAACGACGAACAATATGAACAGCCTTTTACGCGGTCTCGGTTCCGGTTCCGGAAGGAGATTCCCTGCCGATGCGGAAGAGATGTTCGAATCTGCAGATGCCTCAGTGTATCTGCCCAATCCGGGAAAAGATATTTTTCCCCGTATTTCCGGAGACGCTTCCAGGGTGTTCCCCGTACAGGACGGCTGGATCGGCTTCAAACGGGGTAAGAGCGGGTACGAAGCTTCAGCTGTGTTCGTATGCGAAACGGCAAAAGATGCACGGGCTTTCGGCACTATACTCAAGATACTGTTCCTGAGTTGGTCGAAAAAACCCGATAGCCCTGGCTTTACGAAAGCCGTGGGATCGCTCAAAATTTCTGCGCAGGAAAACAAATTGATCATTACCGATGTTCCGGTATCCGAAAATGAGTTCATCGATCTGTTTCAGGTTTTTCTCCAACAGAAATCGGAAGGCGGACTATGAAAGTTGTTGTCGGAGTTGTCGATTACGAGGCGGGAAATCTCAGAAGCGTGGAGACTGCGCTTAGGCATCTGGGCGTGCAGTATACGGTTTCAGCAGAACCCGAAGTTTTAATCAAGACGGATAGGCTCGTGTTCCCTGGGGTGGGGGACAGTAGCGCAGCAATGCGCGTACTTCGCTCAAAAGGGCTTGACCGTTGCATCCGGGAATTCTATGCGAGCGGCAAACCCTTGCTCGGCATCTGCCTGGGAAGTCAGATTGTACTCGAAGCTTCGGAAGAGGGGAATGCAGTCTGCCTTGGGATTGTGAAAGGCACAGCAAAACTTTTTCCGAGGACCCCAGGGCTCAAGGTTCCACACATGGGATGGAATCAGGTCTATCATCGCGGAAGGCACAAGGTGTTTCATGGCATTCCGGACGGTGCTTCTTTTTACTTCGTGCATTCGTATTATCCCTGTCCGACGGAACAGAGCGCGGAAGTGGCCGATACCGAATATGGCATACGGTTCACATCAGGCCTTTCCCTGAACAATCTTGTGGCATTTCAGTTCCACCCGGAAAAGTCCGGTTCCTGGGGACTTAAAGTGCTTGAGAATTTTCTGAAGCTGTAGGCGACGTACACGGAAGTACGAGTGCCGGGTGCGATCGCAGATACCGCAGGTACAAGGATGTCGTGAGCCCGGCCGACGTACACGGAAGTACGAGTGCCGGGTGCGATCGCAGATACCGCAGGTACAAGGATGTCGTGAGCCCGGCCCGCATGGAACAAGGCTCATTCGCGTAGAGCCAATGAGGTACGTATGTTGGAAAAACGAATCATCGTATGTCTGGATGTTCGTGAAGGGAAAACTACTAAAGGGATACGGTTTCAGGGCAACATAGATATCGGCGACCCTGTGGCTATGGCGAAGCAGTACTATGAGCAGGGCGTGGATGAGCTTGTGTTTTACGACATCACCGCTTCGAGCGAAGGTCGCGGCATCATGATCGATGTTGTAAGAAGGGTGGCTGAGCAGATTTTCATCCCCTTTTCCGTTGGGGGAGGCATAGGATCGGTGAAAGACATGCGGGAGGTCCTGCTCGCAGGAGCGGAAAAAGTGAGCGTCAATTCCCAGGCTGTAAAAAATCCTTGGATTATCGAAGAGGGGGCGGCGCTCTTCGGGAGGCAGTGCGTAGTGCTCGGTATGGATGTCCTGAAAGACCCCTCTTTTCCGTCCGGATACCGCGTGGTGATCCAAGGAGGCAGAACCCCCACCGAACTCGATGCTCTCGAATGGGCGAAGAAGGCTGAACGGCTCGGAGCTGGGGAAATCGTGCTCAATTCGATAGATGCCGACGGCACTAGGGACGGATACGAACTCACGGTGACGAGCCTCATCTCGTCCGAACTCAGCATCCCTGTTGTGGCCTCGGGAGGGGCAGGAAAGCCTCAACACCTCTATGACGTTTTTACTGAAGGGAAAGCCGATGCGGCGCTCATAGCCTCGATGGTACACTACGGCGATTATACAATCGCACAGATTAAGCAGTACCTTTCAGGCCGCGGCATTCCGGTCCGCTCTGCATAGCTGATCTGTTGTTCGCGTTTATTCGAATCGATCCAGTCCAACGTGTACATGTGTTGATGGCGGGCGAGGCAGCATATCTAGGTAATCGCTGAAAAGAAATCTGTAAAAAAAAATTGACAACTGAGACAGTTCATGATATCGTTTGTGCAAACGTTATCATGAACGGAAATACATGAATTATGGCTTCTATGAAAGATGTTGCAAAACTGGCAGGAGTCTCGGTGTCTACAGTATCGCGCGTGCTCAATAAGTCCATCCCTGTGGACGAGAAAACGCGCAAGCGTGTCGAAGAGGCGGTGCAGAAGGTCAATTTCAAACCGAACCTCCTCGCGCGTGGGCTGCGTTCCAAACGCGGCCATATGATAGGGCTCGCGGTTCCTGAAATTCTTCACCATAGTTTCAACTTGATCATAAAGTATGCCGAGGAAAGTGTTCGCAAACAGGGCCTCAACCTGATCTTGGGGAATACGCACAACGATCCCGTAATCGAAGAAAATTTCATCAATTCGCTGATACAGCGGCACATAGACGGCATCATTTTTTCGAGAGTTTCGGATAAAAGCCGAGTTCTGCATATGATAGACAAGACGAACATCCCCATCGTGGTGCTCGACCGTGCTCTGGATGTGGAGGATATTCCCACAGTGGTGCTCAACAATTACAGAGCAGGAGAGCTCGCTGCGGAGCACCTCATCAGTTTGGGCCATACCCGCATAGCCTGCCTCACCGGGCCTTTGGACATTGCGCTTTCCAGAGAACGTCTAAACGGGTTTAGGGATGTATTGCACAGAAACAATATTGAATTCGATCACAATTTCGTATTTGAAGGGAATTTCCGGTACGAAGAAGGCATCAAGGCAGCAGATGCTATCCTGAAAAAGAAACTCAATATCACAGCTATTTGGGCGCAGAGTGACCTCATGGCAATAGGTGCGATCGAGCAGTTCCGGCGGAACGGGATTTCCGTGCCCGAAGACTTGTCCGTGATCGGTGTCGATGACATCGAATTCGCGAAAATCGTACATCCGGCCCTCACCACAGTGGCGCAGCCTTTTGGCGACATGTGCGAAAAGGCAGTGGAGATGCTGATAAAGCAGAGCAATAAGGAAGTCATAGATCCTACGCGGGTCGTGATGGAGCCCATTCTCGTCGTCAGGAATTCCACGCGACATGCGTAGAGCATTTTTTTTGAGTTCGCTTATGAAAACGATTGTGGAAACGATTTCATAAGAGGAGTGGCACACTCGCTACAAAGACTCGGGAGCCACGGTGGGCACGCTGACTATCGGCTCCCATTTCGGAACGCACTGGATTTCGAAGGCGGGAGGATGAAGATGTATAAAGGGAAACATAACGACAAACTGCCTGCATATGCTCCTATACCGCAATGGAATCGGCACGGAACCACGGACGACATCGGAAGATGGCCGGTACCTGGGCTGGACTGTAGAAAGGATCCTTCCTTGTTCTATCATATCCCCGAAGAAAAGAAGCTGTTGAATATTCACGGTACCGAGTATCCCATGCTCATCAAATTTTTCGTGAGCAATGATCTGCTCCATATGGGCGAGTTCATCCTCCCTGCCGGAGGTACGGGTTCCCGCGCATCGGAACCGGATTCCCATAAAGGAGACTGCGCTTTGTTCGTCGAATGGGGACCGATCACGGTTTTTCTGCCGGATACGCATGAGGCCTTCGACGTGCAGGCCGAGGAAGTGATGTTTCTGCCGGAAGGCACACCATATCAGCTGATCAACTATACGGCCAAAACCGTAAAAGCTATATTTTCCATTGCACCGGGTCTGTGAGGAAACCATGACTACATCGAAAATCATCCGTGAAACATTCGAAAAAGGGGAGGGGATTCTCCGTCTCGTACCGAATTTTGTTCCCAGACGGTTCGCTCAGGCAGGATGCAGGCTCAGGCTTCATCCCAACGACTATTACGCGTTGGGCACCAGACGCGGATCCATCAAGGAGCGTTGGTTCTCTTCCGTCATACCTGCCATGAACGGCGAATACGCATCTGCGGACGAAGGCATGAGTTACGTGTCCCCCACCGACAGAATCGAAGACAAGTTCCTGTTCAAAGACGCTGTCGATGAGCTCGGTTCAGATATCATCGGCCCCGAGCTCGCGAAACGGTACGGCACGTGGCCGATGTATTCGAAGTTTTTTGATTTCGGCACGCCGCTTTTTCATCATCTCCATTTGACCTTCGATGCCGCGCGGGCAGTCGGGCGGCTAGGTAAGCCAGAGGCGTACTATTTCCCTCCGCAGTTGAACAACCATCCGGGACAATTCCCCGCAACGTATTTCGGCTACGATCCGGATGTGACTAAAGAAGAAGTGAAGGAACGGCTCCTGCGCTACGAGGCGGGGGATACGAGGATCACCGAACTTTCGAGGGCGTACCGGATCGAACTGGGTACGGGCTGGTATACTCCTCCGGGCGTGGTGCATGCCCCAGGGTCTGTGCTTACCTATGAACCGCAGTGGAACAGCGACGTGAATTCCGTTCACGAAAACATCACCGCGGGAGAGGTGTATCCATACCAGTTCCTCGTAGAGAACTGCCCGGAAGACAAGAAGAAAAATATAGAATATATTATGAGTCTCATGGATTGGGAAAAAAACGTGGATCCGCATTATAGAAAACATTACTTCAGGCCTCCCATCTTCGCTTCTTCGGACGATGAGCATTCCGAAAAATGGATAGTATACGCGAACGACTACATAGCGGCAAAGGAGCTCACCGTGCTTCCGGGCAAGTCCGTGACGGTCAAAGACAGGGCGGCGTACGGATGCATTATAATCCAGGGGCACGGTAGCTTCGGCGCGTACGAAGCGGAATCCGCATGCATGCTCAGGTTCGGCCAGTTGAGCAGCGACGAGTATTTCGTGAGCGAGAAGCGGGCGCAGGAAGGCGTACGGATCGTGAACAGGAGTAAATTCGAACCGATGGTGATATTGATGCATTTCGGTCCCAATAATCCGGACACGCCGAAGACGCTGGGATAGGAGGAGCGCATGGAAAAACAGAACTTCGAAAAGAAAAACGACAAAATTCGAACGGCGTTTTTCGAGCTGAAGAAAGCGCAGCCCGATCGGTTCAGGAGGAGACTCAACATTTCTTGGAGCAACTGGGGGTTCGGCATAGAGCCTTTGAAGGATTCTGCTGCACGACTTTCAAAGAACGGAGTGAAGTTCATCGAGCTTCACGGCAATCATTACGGCCCGGATCTCGGATACAAACCTGGGGAAACATTGAAAATCTTGAAGGATCAGGGCATCAAAGTAGCGGGAATCTGCGGCATGTTTTCCCGAGACAACGATCTTTCGAGCAACAAAGCCTTACAGCGACAGGGCGCCTTGGATTACATAAAACGGGAACTCGAATTCGGAGCAGAAGTGGGAGCCGAATACATGTTGGTGGTTCCGGGCGTTGTCGGTCGGCCCGATCCGTACGATGAGACTGAATTCGAACGGAGCGTGGAAACGCTCAAGCTGGTGGCGGATTTGTTCGTGACTCACAACGTCAAAGCCGCAATAGAGCCTATCAGGAAGGAAGAAGTGAGCTTCATCCATACGTTTGCAGACGCTAAGCGCTATATAAAGGCGGTGAAACATCCTGGAGTGGCTCATATCAACGGCGACGTGTTCCATATGCAGGCAGGCGAACCACATATCGGTGAAGCTGTGCTCGATGCAGGGGATATGCTTGTAAACCTGCACATGGCGGACTCGAACCGCTGTGCTCTGGGCGATGGTTCTTTGGATGTGGATACACTTTTCATGGCTCTTTATCTTATCGGATATAACAGGGAGGGAGTCTACTGCACACCGGAACCTCTCGGACCGGGCGGGGATCCGTACCGGGCCATGTATGGAAAACCGGACAAGAAAAGTCTCGATAGGATGGTGGAACAGACGGTGCGGTATTTCAGGGAAAGGGAACAAGCTATTCTGGGATGAAAAAAGGCTAAAGCCGTATACCTCGGTGCAAGAGAGTGCCCAACGCGATTATCACATCCTTTTCGTTTTTGATATTTTTGCTGAAAAGCACTTCTATGCCGAAAAAGTGGGAAATTCCGAGCATGGCGTTCGCAATGACTCGTTTATCTCTCTGAGTGCGAACGCCGATTTCATCCAAGTTCTTAAGATATCCCTCTTCGAATTTGTCGTAATAGCGCTCCGCTTCCTTGCTCACCACAAATTCGGCTTCCCTGACGATGCTGTAGTATTCCTTGTTCTTTTTGAAATAGCGGAGGAACAGAAAAAGTCCCTGGAGCTCCTGCTCCAGACGGTTCAGGGAACGATTCAGATTTTGGCTTATGAAACGTCTGGTCCTGTGGCCGATGAGCCGTACGATTTCGGCGAGGAAAGCTTCCTTGGTCTCAAAATGGAGATAAAAGGTTCCCACGGAAAAACCAGCTTCTTTGGCGATGTCGTATACATTGACGTTGTAAAACCCCTGCTTGCCGAAGAGCCGTATTCCTGCAGCGATGAGCCGATCTCTGGAAGTGTGTTCGCTTTCTTCTTCGAGCGGTTTTATGCGCACATCGAAAACGGCTTCTGGATTTTTTACCGGTTTGGTGAATACGCCGTTCAGTATGAGGTTCTTCAGCAACGTCTTGTTCGCAGGTACAGCACCCCGTACCGACCGTATGGAAACGAAGCGCACACCCGATACCACGAAAATGTATTCGGCCTCGTCTATGGGACGGCCGAACAAGGACGATACGGATGCTGCGTAAATATCCCTCAGCCGTTTTTCATATTGGGGAAACCGATACTGCCCCTCTCTGTATACGCTGACGAGTTTCATACAATCTTTGAATTCCGAAGCTACGATGTCGACAAAGTGGCCGAGCCGTTCTTCAACAGTAGTCCCAGATACGCCGTTCAGTTTTTCCGAAAGTGTGGAAAGATACTGTTCGAGGAGGTGTTTGAAAATATCTTCTTTTTTTTTTTTTTTTTTGTAGAAAATACCGTTGGAGAGTCCCGCATTGCGGCATATTTCGGCGATCGAAACCGTTTCGTACCAGTACGAGGAAAAAAGATCTAATGCCGAAGCGACGAGACGATCTTCTGTATTCTTCAAAGCTCTCGTGCTGTTCAAAGCCTTTTCGTGTTCCATGCCTTATTCTTATATATGAAAACACTGTGTTGCTAAAGTCCCAAATACGATCGGATGACATGAGGATTGTTTCGCAGCCCCTCGGCGCTGTCATGGATCGCGATAGTACCGTTTTCGAGCACATAGCCTCTATCCACAGCTTTCAGGCTTTCCCGCACGTTTTGCTCGGTAACGAGGATCGATATGTCCGCTTTCATGTGAGCGAGCTTATCGAATAATTCCGACACGAGCGAAGGCTGAAGGCCTAAGGAAGGCTCGTCGAGGATGAGGAGTTTGGGATTCGCCATGAGCGCCCTGCCGACGGCGAGCATCCGCTGCTGACCTCCGCTCATCGTTCCGGCAGGCTGATGCATCCGTTCCTTAAGAATCGGAAAAAGTGAAAATACGAAATCGAGCCGTTCCTTCGCATGTTCTGCAGCACGAGGAATATGAGCAGCCCCCGATTCCAAGTTTTGTCCCACGGTCATGGCGGGGAACAGCTCTCTTGCCTGAGGGACCAACGCGATACCGAGCCGTGCTATTTCGTACGTTTCGAGGGTCAGGATCGACGTACCGAAAAACGTGATGTCCCCTTGCTTCGGTTTCAGGAGTCCCATGATCGCGCTGATGAGGGTGGTCTTCCCGGCTCCGTTCGGTCCGAAAAGGCCGACGGATTCCGCGCCCACACTCAACGAAAGGTCTTTCAAGACGTGGAGTTTTCCATAGTAGCAATCTATTCCTTTGATTTCCAGCATCAGGTTTCTCCTCCCAAATATGCTTCGATGACCCGTTTCACCTTGGATACTTCCTCGTACGGACCTTCCGCGATTATCTGTCCTCCGTCGAGGACTATAACGCGGTGAGTCAGTTCCTTTATGACACTCATAACGTGCTCAACCACGCCTATGCCGATCTGTTTCTCCTGCGAGACGAGTTTCACGGTATCCACAATTTCCTTCGTCTCATCCACATTCAGCCCAGCCATAACTTCGTCGAGGAATAAGATCTTGGGATCGGTCGCCAATGCGTGGGCTATTTCCATTTTTTTGATTTCCAAAATGGTGAGTTGACTGACTTTCCGTTCGATTCTCGAAAGCCCGATGAGGTCGCAGAGCTCGCCGGCTATCCTCTTTGCTTCGGATACCCTGTGCCCCCGTGCGAATATGCAGCCTACCATGACATTCTCCCGCACATTCAAATTTTCCAGCGGATGTATGAGCTGATACGTTCTTCCGATTCCGAATCTGCTTCGTTTGTGTGGGCTCATGTACGTGATGTCCTCTTCATCGAAGAAAATACGTCCCTCTGTGGGAAAGTGTATCCCGGAAACAATGTTTATGAGTGTAGTTTTTCCCGCCCCGTTCGGACCGATGATGCCGACTATTTCACCCCGTTTGAGCTCGAAATCGACATTGCTCACAGCCACAAGGCCGCCGAACCGTTTTGTCAATGCTTTTGTCACAAGGCCCGCCATGTCACATCTCCTTCGCAGTCTTTTGACGTATCAGCCCCACGATGCCCCTGGGCATGAAGAGGATGACCAGCACTACTATGACTCCGTATACGACCTGATGTCCGTAGGGGATTACGAGTTTCAGGTATTCGCCCACGATTCCGAGAAGCAAGGCTCCGATTATGGGGCCAGTTGTGCTGTAGATGCCTCCGAGCAGGGCCATTGCTATGGGCAGCAAGATGTAATCAGCGCTGAAGCACCCTTCGGGAGTGACGAAACCGTAGATCTGCGAGAAGGCACCTCCCGCGAGCCCTTGCAGTCCTGACGTTATGGAGAATGCTATCACCAAGTAGAGATAGATGTTGATGCCCGAGGACTGAGCCACAATCTCGTTATTCCGTATAGCAGTGAGGGCGAAATGCAGTCGCGTTTTCTGAAACAGGAACGATACGAGTATTGTGAAGAGTGCTATGCAGAGCATCAGCCAGTAGAGTGCAGCTGAATTGCCCCCGAAAATGACCGAAGGGAGGCTTTCTCCCTCCGGTCCCCCTGTAAATCCCGTCCAGTTCCTCACTATGACTTTGAATATTTCAGATATCGCCAGAGTGACGATCGCAAAATACATACCTCGTAAACGGAGGACGGAAAACCCGATGAGCATGGCTACGATGAAAGATAAGGCGCCTCCGATAATAATCGAAAGCAGGGGATGGATATGCAGATTCAGAAAACTCAAGGCTGCACCGTAAGCACCTATTCCGAAAAATCCAGCCATGCCGAAGGAAAGTTGTCCCGACCTCAAGAGCATATCCCAGCTCACGGCGAGCGTGAGATAGTTCAGGACGACCAAGGCTATCGAAAGCAAATATGTGCCGGCATATGCCGGAAACGCGACCGCGAGGGCCATGATACCTATGATGATGATGATTTTTATTGCCGGCTTCATGCTCGCTTCCTTTGATACGATCTGAACATGATCACGAATACGATAAGTGCGAAAAATACGATATCGGCCCATCCGCTCGCACCCCTGAACGACATGATGAAACTCTCAGCCACACCCAAACCGAGACTGCAGAGCAGAATCCCCGGAAGGTTGCCTATGCCTGCCATGGCGACCAGACAGAAGGACTTCATGGTGTACGGTCCGCCTACGAGTGGGAAAATCGAAAACCGCGTGGTGAAAAAAACCCCCATGAGACCGAGAATTCCTATGGCGACGCTGAACACGAGCATGTAGGTTCTGTCCACATCGATTCCGACAAGCCTCGCTCCCACGGGATTCTGCCCTACCGCCAGAGCCGCCTTGCCGAGCTTTGTCCGCCTCAAAAACAGGAGAAGTCCCGCCAGGATTACGATCGCCAGGCCGGTATACACGAAATCGTACACGCCGAAACTCAGGTCCCCGATAGTGGCGGAAGCTGTTACATACGGTACCGAAAGTTTCCTCGTTTGCGAAGACGCTATCAAATTCGCGGTTTGGCTCAGGATCATGGCTATCCCAAAAGTGAGAATGAGTTGGTTCAATTCCGGTGCGCGGAGCACGTGCTTGATCGTAGCTTTGTAAGATGCCATGCCGATGAAGAACATGATGAATATGATCGGGATGAGAGAAATGAGCGGATCCATATGCAAAGACGAACTCAAGAGGTAGGTGAGATATGCCCCTGCCATGAGAAATTCGCCGTGCGCCAGGTTTACAATACCTACGATGCCGAGAACCAACGCCATGGGAAGCGCTATGGCGGCATAGAGCCCTGCACGCTGGGTACCGTAGATGAGTACCGCAGGTTTCCCTACGAGAAGCAGTACTGCACCTACGAGGACGATCGCAGATACAATAAGGATGGTACGTTTCCTCTTTGTCATTGACAGACTCCAATGGAGGCCGGGAATGCCGGCCTCCTTGCGGATTATATCAGATCAGCCTGATTTATTTTCTATTCTTCCAACCAGGGAAGGGATATGCCAGGTCCTTTGTCTGAAAGGCGAACGGCCAGATCACTTCCTGTCTTCCGTTCTGCCACTGAAGAATTTTCTGATCCCTGATACCCTGATGCTTTATGATCTTCGAGGGGGTGAAGGTCACTGTTTCTCCCATGGCGGACACGTATTTAGTCTGTTCCATAGCAGCGACGAGTGCGGCCTTGTCGAGGCTTCCCGCACGTTCTATCGCCTCTTTGATGATATAGACCGCGGAATAACAGAGCGGCGCGAAATACGTGGCAGGCTCGTTTTTGTACTCTTTCACATATGCTTCCACAAAGTGTTTGCTTACCGCGTTCACGTCGCCTATGGAAGGAGCCCACATGCCGTACAGGGTTACGTTTTCTGCGAGCGGAGATTTACCGAAATCTGCGGGCCATCCCGGAGGAGCTCCGATATACAGCGGTGGAGCGAAGTCTATGGCCTTCGACTGTTCGAGGAGAGGCAGAGCGTCCGCATCATATCCTGCCCATATGAACACGTCCGGGTTGGCCTGTTTCGCATGCATGAGCACTGCGCTGTAATCTCCTCCTCCTGCTGCTGCGCTTTTGAACGATTCGCCATCCATGGAACCTATGGTCCCATACAGGAACTTTGAAGCCTGAAAGGATGAAGAGCCGAATGGTCCTTCTTCATAGGCGAGGAACCATCTTGAGAGCTTGATCTGCGGGTATTTCTTTGCTATTTCCTGCCATCCGCGCACATAACTTTCGCCTTGGGTGTAATCCCATGGATGCAGATGGAAATACCAGTCCGCTTCCGCACCCACGGATTCTTCCGCCTTCGACGATGCGGCTCCTGTAATCAGCGTCACTTTCTGATATTTTTTTAGGATAGGAATTTGTGCTAGGTGTACGCCGCTCGACATGCCGCCTACGAAGATATCCACATTATCCACTGTTGCGAGCCGTTCGATGGCTGCTGCTCCCTTTTCGGGCTTCATCTCATCGTCTATGACTACGAGCTGTAAGGGTCTGCCGAGTACGCCTCCTGCAGCATTGATTTCCTTCACTGCGAGCTGAGCCGCTTTGCTCCCCTGGTCACCGGTTATGTCGGCCAGAGGCCATACACCGCCGAGTTTGATCGGAGCACCTTTCGGTGCGGCGGATTCCTGGGGCTTCACCTGAGTCTGCACTGTTTTTTCCTCTTTCTGAGTGCCCGTATCCTTGGGAGCCTCTTTCTGTCCTCCGGCAGATACGGTGAGTATGAGGCCGCAGAGCATCATCAGCGCTATGAGTCCCCTGAGTATCTTTCTTTTCATCCGTTTCCTCCTACTGATTATGTGTCATCTCAATCGGGCCGATTCGCCGTTGAGAGATGATTCATGTATTTGCAAAACCTGCCAATACCGCCTTGAAGCGCGGAGGATCCTCCACCATGACTGAGTGGCCGACACCTTCGAGCACTTCCAGCGAAGCGTTCGGGAACGATTGGACCGTTTTCTCCGCCATGTCTTGCGTTATGAGTACGTCCTCCGTCCCTCTGATTACCAGCACGCGTCCGATGAACATGTTTCCTCTGCCTTCGTAATCGAATCGAGCGAGCGCGCGGGCGTTGCCCGAGAAAGCTATGGGGTTCATAAGCAGGGCTTGGTCTACGAGGAGATCCAGGAAGCCTTCATCGTTGAGGCGGGGAGTGACGGTTTTCAGAGCCTGTTTCAGGAGAGCCCGATTCGTGATGTACTGCTCGATTACCGGGTAATACGCTTCGGGCGTGACGAGCCCCGACAGGGGGCATGTGTCAATCAGAAGAAGGGACTTGACGAGGTCGGGATTTCTGAGCGCGAGCGATATCGCCACCGCCCCTCCCAGAGAATGACCTGCTACAACCGGTTTATCGATGCGGAGCTCTCGGATGAATGCTTCCATGTGGTCCGCATACAGATCGATGTCAGCGCTTTCAAGCCTGTCGGAACGTCCGAAATTCGGTATGTCCGGAGCGAAACAGTGCAGCCCCGGAATATCCATAGCCCGTGAATACCAAAGACCGCACCCCGTATTCCCGTGAATGAGCACAACTGGTCTTCCTTCCCCTTCCTCGAGGTAGAAGATGTTTTTCCCTCTTGCTTTGACGAAGTTTTCCCGCATCGGTAAACCTCCTAGAGAATGAGTCCGCCGTCCACTCTGAGCACCTGGCCTGTTATGAAGGACGAATAATCGCTCGCAAAAAAGAGCACGGCGCGTGCTATATCCTCCGGCTCTCCGAGACGCTTGAGCACGGTTTTATCCTTTACTGCTGCTATGACCTTTTCGGGAACGGTACGGATCATAGGCGTATTGATGAATCCCGGAGCCACCGCATTGGCGCGTACCAGAGCGCCCTTTCTCGCGAATTCCTTTGCCCACGATTTCGTCATACCAATAATGCCTGCTTTTGTGGCTGCATAATTCGTCTGGCCGACATTACCGTCGATGCCGACTACAGATGCGATGCTCACTATGGATCCGCTTCCTGCCTTCATCATAATGGGAGCAAGAGCTCTGGTCATGATGAAAGCCCCTTTCAGGTTCACCGCTATAACAGCATCCCAGTCCTGGTCCGTCATGTTCTGGATGAGGGCATCCCGCGTTATGCCTGCGTTATTCACAAGAACATCGACCCTTCCTAGTTCCGCTTCGAGTTTCTGCGCAAAGGCTGAAACTGCCGTGCTGTCAGTGATATCGAGCTGTTGCGGCCGTATTGCCGAACCTTCGAATGTCTTGAGATCTTCTGCGCTCACATCGCAGGCAATGACTTCTTTTGCACCATGGCTGAGGAAAAGGTCGACGATCGCTTTCCCGATGCCTCGAGCCCCTCCTGTGACTACGCAAATTTTATTCAGAACGTCCATATTTCTCCCCTTTGTCATTCAGCATATGGTCCCCATTTCACCACAGCAGAAGCCCATACGAAGCCGAGCCCTGCTCCTACCATGACAATGATATACCCATCTTTGATTTTCCCTTGTTCAATCCCTATTTCCATAGAAAGTATCTGGTCATTCTGACCGAGATGCCCGTAGGCATCCAAATAGGTGGTCTGATCCTCCCGAAGGGATAGTTCCTTCAGTACCGCCACATGGGCGGATCGTTTGAAGTGCAGAATCGCCAGATAGTCTATGTCTCGCTCGCAGAGCCCGGAACAGGCGAGGGATTCGCGGATTACATGGTAGAAATTGGGCATGGTCTTTTCGTTCAGTTTTTTCTTGAATTGTTCCTCATCGCGCACGATGAAATGGAGCGCATCCGTATCCTCAGGCACAGGCGGCCATTTTTTCGTACCAAAAACCGGTACGATGCAGTCTTCGGAAAAAGATCCATCGCCTTTAAACGCGGTTCCGAGTACCACGTTTTTTCCACAGTTTTTTTCCAGAACTACTGCAGCTCCCCCTGCTCCTATGTCAAGCATGAAGCGCGTCTGTGGTACCTTCAAATCGATGAGATCGATATTCCGGTATCCGCTTACGATAAGAACGCGGTTCAGATTGTCGTGCGAAAGCATCATGGATTTCGCAACGTCAATCGCGGCCATCATGGAACCACACATCGCTTCCATATCGAAAGACCATGCGTTTACCGCCCCTATCTCATGTGCGACCTTGAGTCCCGCAAGCCAGCACGGATAATCTTTGTGCTGGCCGCCGCACCAGATGACGAGGTCTATATCTGAAGCAAGCAGCTTTGCCTGGATAAGCGCCTTTCGCGCCGCTTCCGTACCCATACGGCTCGTAGTGTCGTCCGGCCCGGGGATCGGTTTGCTTTTTACTCCGAACTTTTCAGCTACGACGGATTCGGGTATGCCGGTACGTTCAGCTATTTCGGCTGCAGTCAGAAAGCGCGAAGGCAGATACGTTCCGATTCCTCTGATGCCGACATGCATATCGTTATCCTCGACAAAAAGATATGAATCACCTCTCAATATTCTAAATGCATAATTCGGAAATAGTCAAGAAATATTTCTTGTCAAATGGGAATATCGGTATTACAATGAGTTTAAACTATGATGTGAATCACTACTCAATACAGATGTGATAGAGGAATCCATGGTGTCGGCCGTCATAGAAGGTTGCGGTATATATGTTCCCGGCGAACCGATAGGTAACTCGGAGCTTAAAACGCTTGCACATATAGATTTCGATTCGGAACGGACCGAGAAAAAAATCGGCATAGCCGCCCGTCACAATGCCCGGCTCAGAGGGCTTGATGAGACTACAGCCGATTTTGCGACCCGTGCAGTGGAAGCCGCCATCGCATCCGCAGGCATAACCGCTTCCGATATCGATCTCTTTGTGGTGGGCACCGACACTCCCGAATATGTTTCTCCTGCCACCGCCATACTGGTTCAGGGTAGGATCCAGGGGTCGGAACGCTCCGCATGCTCGTTCGATGTTGGAGCTTCCTGCGCCAGTTTCGTCACTGCATTCGATGCAGCGAGTCGCATGGTTGCGAATGATCCTTTCCTTCGGCATGCTGTGGTCATAGGGGTATACAACATGACTGCACATCTCCGTGAAGGAGATGGGTTCGGCTATTCCCTGTTCGCAGACGGAGCAGGCGCAGTGGTACTCGGAAAGAGCGAAACTGCTGCTGCGGGTGTTTTGGGGAGCAGATTTGTAACGGACGGTACCCAGTGGGACTACATAGGCGTATACACGGGAGGAACGAGGAAGCCTATCAGTGGGGAAGTACTCGAAACAGGGGAGTATGGACTGCAGCTCCTCAAAAAACTACCCGGCGATCGAAATGTGAAACTCTGGCCGCCCCTCGTCCGTACACTTGTCGAATCGTACGGAAAAAGCGTTCAGGACATCGATCATATCCTGTTCACCCAGATCAACAGGTCCGTCATAGAAGAGGTGATGGGTATTCTCGATCTGCCCATGGAGAAAACTACGACGGTCATGGACAGGTACGGATATACAGGGTCGGCCTGTATTCCCATGGCGTTTTATCATGCTGTGGCTGAAAAACGCATCAAGCGAGGGGATCTAGTGGTGTGGGTGGCTTCCGGAGCTGGGCTTGCTGTAGGTGCAAACATGTTCGTGTACTAGAACTATGTGATTGAGGAGATGGTATGAACAAATGGAATGAAGAATACAAGAGACGACTCACCGGCATCGAAGATGCGGTGAAGTGCATCAAAACTAACGATGATGTGATAGTCGCCCAGTGCGCTTCGGAGCCTCAAGGCTGTATGGCGAAATTCCATATAATGAAGGAAAAGGTGGAAAATGTACGGGTATTCTCCGTGCTCACGCTGAAGCCCTACGATTTCTACATGAAGCCAGAAATGAAGGGGCATTTCGAGCTCTGTTCCTGGTTTCACGCGCCAGGTTCGCGGGAAGCGCTGAAACAGGGCATAGGGACCGTCACCTATGTGCCGAACATGCTTCACCGTGCTGCCATAGACCGCATGCAGGCGAAAAAGCCCGATGTTTTTTTCGGCACCTGCACGCCGCCCGATGCAAAAGGCTTCGTTTCGCTTTCTTTGGGCATCACATACGAGAAAGACATTCTCGAAGCTGCAGACACGGTGGTTCTCGAGGTGAACCGGAACCTTCCCAGAACGTACGGAGATACGCATGTCCATGTGACCGATGTGGATTATTTTGTAGAATTCGATCAGGAAGTGCCATCTCTCCCGATCCCGGAACCGAGCCCGACAGACCGCATGATAGGAAAATATATTGCGGAACTCGTGTCCGATGGTGCCACGATTCAGCTCGGTATAGGTACTATTCCGAATGCAGTGGCATTGGCGCTCACTGAAAAAAAGGACCTCGGGGTGCATACCGAAATGATGGTGGATTCCATAGTGGATCTTTACGAAGCAGGGGTTATAACCAACAAGAAAAAATCCCTCTTTAAGGATAAGTTCGTATGTACGTTCGCCATGGGTTCCCGCCGCCTCTACGATTGGTTGGACGACAATATGGCGGTGGAATTCCAGCGCGGCAAATGGGTGAACGATCCTGCGGTGATACGGCGGAATTCGCGGATGGTCTCGATAAACACCTGCCTCATGATCGATCTCACGGGGCAGGTTGCGAGCGAATCTATAGGTGCACGCCAATACTCGGGTACGGGCGGGCAGACGGACACTGCAGTGGGGGCAAAGGAGGCGTATGACGGGTTGGGCAAGTCCATCATCGCATGCCATTCCACGGCCAGAGACGGAGAGGTGAGTACTGTTGTTCCGGTATTGCCGGAAGGTACAGCAGTGACTCTGCACAGGAGCAATGCGGATCATTTCGTGACTGAACACGGCATAGCATACCTTCGCGGAAGAACCGTCCGCGAACGAGCGCGGAATCTCATAGCTGTGGCTCACCCGAAATTCAGAGAAGAGCTGACAGTCCAAGCAAAAAAACTCGGTTATTTATGAAAGGAGGCGTTGTAATGCGCAGGGTAGCGATCGTAGCCGCACAAAGGACTGCTGTAGGCACCTTTGCAGGCATGTTCAAGGATGTTTCCGCAGTTGCGCTCGGTATAGAGGCGCTGAAAGCGGTGCTCAGAAAGGCAAGCGTAAAGTCCGAAGCTGTTCAGGAAGTGATCGTAGGCAATGTGTTGGGAACAGGGCTCGGGCAGAACGTTGCACGTCAAGTCGCTCTGGGAGCCGGTTTGCCGGTAACAGTTCCTTCCTACGTGGTGAATAAGCTCTGCGGTTCGGGTTTAAAATCCGTCTGCCTCGCTGCAGCATCGATCTTAGCAGGAGAGGCGGATATCGTGGCTGCAGGGGGGGTAGAGAACATGAGCCAAGTGCCCTATGCAGTTCAAAACGCTCGGTTCGGTATCCGCATGGGCAATGCCGAACTCGTGGATCTTCTGCTCCGCGACGGGCTGAACGATGTATTTCATTCCTACCATATGGGAGTGACGGCGGAGAATCTCGCGGATCAGTGGGGCATACCCAGAGAAGCGATGGATGCCTTTGCATTTCAGAGCCAGAAAAAAGCGGCTCAGGCCATGCTAGCAGGAAAATTCAAAGAAGAGATAGTACCTGTGTTCATTCAGCAGAAGCACGGAGAGCCGTTACGCATAGATACTGATGAGCATCCGAGACCGGACGTCACCATGGAAAGCCTCGCAAAGCTCAAACCTGCGTTTAAAAAAGATGGGAGAGTGACAGCGGGGAATTCTTCGGGGATCAACGACGGAGCCGCCTTTGTTCTGCTTGCGAGCGAGGAGAAGGTCAAGAGCCTACGGCTCGAACCCTTAGCCTATGTAAAAGCATACGGAACCGCAGGCGTGGAACCTGCATATATGGGATTCGGACCGGTGCCTGCCACGGAAAAGGCGCTCGCTGCTGCAGGCTGGTCTTTCGACGACCTCGAGCTCATCGAACTCAATGAGGCGTTCGCGGCTCAGTCTCTCGCTGTATTGGAAGGCCTCAAGACACGTTTCGGCAGCATAGATCAAGATATCGTGAACGTTAACGGCGGAGCCATAGCGCTCGGGCACCCCATAGGAGCTTCTGGTACGCGGATACTGGTCACGCTTCTCCACGAGATGCAGCGCCGCGGTGTCAAGAAAGGCCTCGCCGCTCTCTGCATCGGAGGGGGGCAGGGTATAGCTCTGCTCGTGGAACGGTGGTGAATAGTCGGAGCTGGAACTCTCAGCATCCGGTTTTCTCTGTATTGCCGAAACAGGAGAAAAACAGTATATTAATTGTACATATTCCAAGGCGAATAACTCTTTTTGTGCGCGAGGTGCTGTTATGCCTACATACGATTATGAATGCAATGCCTGTGGGTACACGTTCGAGGTTTTCCAGAATATGTCGGATGAACCCCTCAAGAAATGTCCCGAATGCGGTAAGAGAGTTCGACGTCTTGTAGGTGGCGGACTCGGGATCATTTTCAAAGGCAGTGGGTTCTATGTGACCGACAACAAGTCTTCCTCGAACGGCGGGAAAGCAGCCAAAAAGGACAAAAGCGAGAGTTCAGTCGATGGCGGGAAGACCGAAACCAAAACCGATACGAAGCCCGAATCCGTGAAAGCAGCGAGTTGAATTCTCGACTGTACTACATACTATCAAACAAAAAGCTAAATCTTTGCGATCACTGTGCTGAAGGGATAGGGATGATCTGTGCGCTGTGCGCAGCTTTTTGAAGCAGTTCCTCGACACCGAGCTTTTCGAACGATTTCCGCAAAGCGGCGAATTCCGGCCTGATCAGCGGATGGGCCGGAGCGAAGAGGCTGCAGCAGTCTGTATACGGGAGAATCGAGGTATCGAAGGTGCCGATCATGCGCGCCTTGTGGATGATCTCCTCCTTGTCGAATCCGATGAGTGGCCTGAAAACAGGGAGTTCGCTGAAACTCCCGGTGAACCGCAAGCTTTCCATGGTCTGACTCGCAACCTGGCTCAAGCTCTCTCCTGTTACAAGGCAGCCTGCGTTCCGTTCCAGTGCGAGGAGATGAGCTATGCGCATCATGCAAGCGCGCATAAGAAGCGTCACCTCTTCGCTCCGCGCAATCTCCTTGATCTTGAGCTGCGTTTCCGTAAACGGAATGATAAGCAGGTCGAGCCCCTGAAGATACGGAGACATGATGCGTGCGAGCTTTTCGACCTTGTCCTGCGACTCCTTACCCGTGAAGGGGTAGGTGTGGAAATACGCCGCATCGAGTTTTAATCCGCGTTTTGCCATCATATATCCCGCCACAGGAGAATCTATGCCCCCGGAAAGGAGAAGAATTCCTTTCCCAGCACAACCCACAGGAAGCCCGCCCGGACCGGGACGAACGGGACCGTATACGAATGCCTGTTCGCGGATTTCGACGCTTATGGTCCAGTCAGGATCGTAGAGATTCACCGTACAACCTGGAAAATTCCTTATGATGTCCGCCCCCAGTTCCCGCATGATGCCGTAGGAATCCAGCGGGAAGCCTTTGTCCGTTCTTCTCGCCTTCACTTTGAAGGTGCTTTTTGGATTAGCGGCGTACAGAGGTGATACGATGGAACGTGCCGCATCGGCAACGGCCCCCATATTCTTTGCCACTCTCAATGCTTTGGAAAAGCCGACCACTCCGAAGGTCGTTGAAAGGGCGCATTCCGCCTTCGCTGCGAGGTGCTCATCCGTTTCCAAGTAAAACCTTCCGAACCGTTCTTTGATGCTGCATTCCGACGGTCCGATTTTTTTCTTGATGTTCGCTTTCAACATCCGCTCGAAGAACGATTTATTCCCCCCTTTCAGAGAGAGTTCTCCGATTTTTATCACATACAGTATAAGCGGCATACACATTCCTTCATCATCATTGTCTCAGAATCCTGAAAAGCTTTGCAGTCTCTTCTCTCAGCGTTTCAGTGAAACTCAGCAATTCCTCTTCCGTTGTATCGAAGCCGATCGATATCCTCACTGCGGAGGACGAAAGTCGTTTTGGAATACCCATTGCATCGAGAACTCGGGTTTGCTTTGCCTTCAGGGAAGAACATGCGGAACCGGTGGAGATGGCGAATCCGCGGTCGCTCATAACGCGGACAAGCACTTCACTCGGAATCGGTGGGAAACTTGCGTTCAGGATATAAGGAGAAAACACGTGTCGGTTCGATATACGTTCCTCGGGTAAGATCGAACACCCGGGAACCGCAGACAGTTGGCGGATCAGGATATCCATGAGATATTCGGCTTTGACGAAATCCTCTTGTTCCACAGCCTGATGTTTTGAGAGGGCAAATGCGAACCCGCTAATGCCCGGTACATTTTCGGTTCCGGGCCGCAAATCTGCCTCCTGCCCACCTCCTGCATACAGAAAATCGAGCGGTTCCCTCAGGTAGAGCATGCCTGTTCCCTTGGGCCCTCCGATTTTGTGTGCGCTGAACGAGGCACTGTCCACCACCCCAAGGGAATCGGGCAGACAAGGAAGCTTACAGAGAGACTGTACCGCATCGGTATGAAAATGGATGGGCCGTTTCGTATATCGGGATACCGTGTGTATCAGTTCCGCTATCTCTTCGATGGGTTGAATAGCACCCGTCTCGTTGTTCACATGCATAATGCTCACCATGCCTGTATCCGCATCCATCGCTGCTTTCAATTTTTCCAGGTTCACCCTGCCTAACGAATCTACAGGAATGAATAGTACCTCTATTCCCATTTTTTTCAATTCGAGCGCTGGGTAGTGGATCGAAGGGTGCTCCACAGCGCTCGTGATGAGCTTCAACGTTCTGCGTTTTTTCAACAAAGAGAACAGCACCATATTGTTGGATTCAGAACCGCAGGATGTGAATACTATGTGTTCAGTCGAACAGTGCAGAGAGCGGGCGCAGATTTCCCGTGCCTTGTTCAGCGCTTCGAGAGCATTGCGACCTGCTTCATGGATCGATGCCGGGTTCCCGTACAGCCTCTCTCCTGCTTCTTTCATGGTATCGTACAGCCCTTGCAGAGGAGGCGCAGTGGCTGCCCAGTCTAGATACGTCATGATCATAGGAAAGTCACTGTATCAGGAATGAAGTTCTTTGTCAAAATGGTTCAAGAATTCTGTATATATGAATTCTTGAAACAATTCGGTTTTCCGTGTATGATGCGACTATGGAAAATACCTGCTGTCCCAGAGATTTGATCGAAGAGTACGCCCAGAAACTCAAAGTATGCGGACATCCTTTACGGCTTCAGATCCTCTGCCTTATCGAAAAAGAGAAGGCCTGTGTTACGGAATTATGGAAGTGCCTCGATCAGCCCCAACCGGTCATATCGCAGCACCTCGCCGTATTGAAGGACAAAGGCATTGTCAGTTCGAGCATTCAGGGAAACAAAAGGATATATTCGGTCGAGGATCCCTTCGTGAAAAATATACTTCGTTCCTTCGGTACATGAAGATTGTCAGGGTGTAACGATGCGGAGTATGAAATCCCAGATCGTGATCACTGCTGCGACTATTCCCGTAACCCATCCTGAGATGATGAAAAAATTCTGAAACCCTTTCTGAGTTTCCGTCCACGGGTTTCTCGCGACGAAAATGTGCGAACCCGGTTCCACATTGTCCGTGAAGACGGTCTTTTTTTTCAGACCCATTTCATCGACTAGGTATATACCATCTTTGTCTGCGGTCTCTGCGTTGAGCCCCCCTGCACTGAGTAGGTAGTCATATACTTTGTAGCTGCTCGTGTAATCGTATGCGCCGGGTGTATTCACTTCTCCGGTTACGAACACTTTCAGTTTTTTCATCGGTATGACGATGAAGTCTCCTGGTTCGATCGGAACATCGAGAGTCGCTTTCTTCTCTTTCCAGAGCGCGTCTATCGGGACCCTCTCCATTTCGCCTGTCTTCTTTCTTTTTATGTACGTCTTCTCCGATTCTGCGAAAGGAGTCGGACCTCCCAGTTTCTCAAGGACCGTAAGCATCGACATGCCCGGAAAATACGCTAGATTGACCCTGACCGGGGCACTCGGAATGCTTTGAGGAGACGAAACTTCCATTTGTTTACCGAATACCGCGCCTTCCACGGTGACCATTTCCGGATTCTCTTTTGATGAACTGATGGATATGGTATCGCCTTTTCTCAGCAGGAAGTCCTTATTTTTTGAATAGGCGATGGTCTGTACGGAATACACATTTTGTTCATTCAGTCGATAAATCTCTATGGTGTCGACGAGTGCAGTCGGCTTCATGCCACCTGCATACTGGAGAATTTTTTCGAGAGTATCTCCTTCCTTGAGTTCATAATCGCCTGGAGTGGCAACGGCTCCTTGAATGGTCACGGTATTCTCGGCAAGCGGTACGAAAATTTTGTCTCCAGGTTTCAAATACAGGTTCTCGTTCAGGTCGCCATTATAATAGAATTTCGATAAATCCACCTGGAGGATCTGTCCCTTCCTATGCAGAACGATATTCCGCCGACTCGCCCCTTCCTTGAGGCCTCCTGCAGTTGCAAAGGCATCCGTTATGCGCGACAAAGAGTTGACCGTGACCAACCCTGGATTGGCCACATTGCCGTATAGAAACACATCGAAGTGAGCCGGAAGACTCAAATAGAAGCTGATATATTGAATGGGTATCGCTTTCCGGATTTGCGTGACAATGATGTTTTTAACTTCTGCAAAGCTTTTCCCTTTTATATTGAGAGAACCGATGAACGGAAGATCGAGCACATAGTTTTCCTGCAGCATCACGGTATAATCCGTGAGCGTGGAAGTAGATGAAGTCGAGGAACTGCGCGTACTGAGGCCCATGCCATAATCTATGGTCACCGTATAAATGTCGCCGGGCATGGGTTCGTAGGTTTCCATATTGATGATTTTCTGGGAAAGTATCTTCTCGGATGTTGTATCCGTTGTGGCGCCGTTTGTCTGAGCGAAGCCCGCCGATACAAAAACGAGAACCATCATGCCGCCGAAGAGAAAGCGTAGTAAGCTGTGCCGATTCATGAAGGCATACTAACAACATTCATCCGGAGAGGTCAAGATCGGATTGTATGCTCGGTTTGTAGTAGTGCTTCATTTCTGTGTAAGTTTCGGCAGGGTGTCCACGATGAAATCGATGATGAGCGTAGTGACAGCGACGATTCCTCCGACCCACCCGGTCACGATGAACAGGTTCGTAAAAAATTGTTGCGAGCCCGCCCAGAAGCTCTTATCCACGAAGACCGTATCTCCGGGCTCTACGAGGTCAGCAAACGAAGCTTTCCGTTTTTCTCCTTCCGGTAATAGAAAGTAAACAGCATTTTTATCCCCGTTTACAGTGTCTATCCCTCCTGCACGTCTGATGCAGTCTTCGACCGTAAACCCCTTGACATACGGTAATGTAGTGGGCGCGTTCACGCTGCCCGTGACGCGGATTGTCAAGCTCTTCATGGGAACGACAAGATAGTCTCCCGGTTCGAGCATCACATCTTTCCCCTCGTCCTTTTTTTCCCACAACTCTTTCAGAAAGGGCAAAGGAATTCTGTTTCCCCCTCGGTTTCTGAGGAGGTAGCTTTTTTCCGTTTCCGCGAACGGCGTGGGTCCACCGACTGCTTCCAGCAAGCGGAGGAGGGTGATACCCCGCTGATATGCAATATTGATACGGATAGGGTTCTCGGGGATTGTTTGGGGCTCTTCTCCTTTCAGCCTGCGTCCGAAAAAGGCTCCTTCGACCGTCACTTTTTCCGAAGAATCAATGGACGAAGGGATGAGAATTCTATCCCCGTTATGCACCTGGAATGAAAATAGATCTGCGCCGGACACGGTTTGATACTCGTACACACCAGTAGCATTCACCCGCTGGATGGATGCATGTTCCACCTGAGCCGTCGGCTGAAGGCCGCCGGCAAACGCCACAATATCCTCGATCATTTCTCCGTCTGTTATCTCGATGATCCCTGTTTTTTCCACCGCTCCTTCCAGCGAGACCGACTTGCTGATCCGAGGGAAAAAGATACGGTCTTTCGGTCGCAAATAAGGGTTGTGCCTCTCATCGCCTGTTCTGTAGTATTTCTGCAGATCGCAGGTGATGGTACCTGTTTCCCGTATGATTTGTATGGCTCTTGTGGAGCTGTCGCTGTTCAGTTTGCCGATCTTTTTTATGAACTCCGAAAAACGCATAAGGGAGGATACGGTATAATCCCCCGGTTTCGGAATATTCCCGAATGCGAGCACGTCGAAGACCGCAGGTTTCTCAAGCGTAAAATCTATGAATTGGACAGGCACGGCGGCACGTATCTTTTTTATGATCAATTTACGCAGTTCGCTGTAACAGAGATCTGAAATATCCATAGTACCGATAAAGGGCAGTTCGATCGAGTAGTCGTGATGGAGCGTTATGGTGTATTGAAACGGCTTATTGGAATCCGAAGATTTGCTCAGAGCGAATCCGTAATCTATGGTGAGCACATATACGTCCCCCGGCATCGGGCAGTAATCTTCCAAATACAAAATTTTTCTCGAAACATACTCATCGTCGATCGTATAGGTCTGTGTTTCTGCTGTCTGCAGTGTGCTCGACTCTGTTGTTGAAGAGCCGTTCGTATCGGACAGGATATTCGCTGAGATCACTACAAGCAGTAGTACGACGCTTGCGCATCGGAAAAAGCAACGAATGAATCCTCTTTCACACATGGAAGAGACGCTCTTTTCCCTCATCGATGATTCCCTGTAACGTTTACTAATTGAGATAATTATAATATAGTCCTTAGAAATTATCAAATAGAAATTGTATGCTGAATATTAAGGGCACCTCTAAGAACTCTTTATTTTTTCGCATGCGAAAAAATAATTCCTTAC
>CAZWAS010000023.1:0-1678 GCA_964631915.1 uncultured Spirochaetales bacterium
TCACAGGGAGAAGTGGATACCGGTCGAGTATTTCCTTCAGTATGTCTTTTCCCGAAGATGAACCGAGATACACATCGAGCAAAACAGTATCGAATGTTTCATCGAGAAGAACATCTATTTCCTTAGGCCTCGTGGTAGATACGGAATCGATATCGTGGGCTTTCAACGTAATGCCGATGCTTCTCCCGATATTTTCTTCGTCATCGACTATCAGCACTTTTGTCTTTTTCATGAAATTCGATCCTCACTCTTGTCCCTTTGTGTTTTTCGGAGTGTATGTGTATGGAAAATCCGTGGGAATCCATGACTCGCTTCACGAAAGACAATCCGATCCCCATGCCCTGTCGCTTCGTCGTGTAGTATTCATCGAATACCCGTGCGATTTCTTCATCGCCCATACCGCAACCAGTATCCGTTATTTCAATGCTCGGAACCGAACCAGCGGACACCCGAATTTCCACATGTCCGGGAGAACTCATCGATTCTATCCCGTTTTTTATGATATTCATGAGCGCTTGTTCCAGTAAACCCCGATCGGCCTCGATATGTACCGGTCCCTCTGCGGGAAACACAACGACGGAATCGTATGCTTTCGCTACTCCTTCAGCAAGCTGATTGAGTTCTACGCTGATTTTCACCGGTTCCGGGAATTTGTACAGGCTTCTGAACTGCTCCAGAAGAGCGGCTATTTTTTTCGTCTCTTCGAGTATGATCTCCGAGCTCACCGACACATCCGCGTTGTGTACGATCATATCGATATTCCTCGCCGAAAGTTCTATGGAGGTAAGCGAATTCCTGATCTGATGCACGAGAAATCTGCCGATATTTTGCCGCTCCATGGTTTTGACAGAGAGCTGATATTCGCCTAATTTCCGAACCATGTCGTTGAACCTGGTCTGAAGATACCGAACTTCTTTTACACCTTGAGGAACGATCGCATTCGAAAAATCGCCTTCGGATATCTTCATCATTGCCTGCACGGTTCTGTTTATCGGCCTCACCACAAGCCTGTATGTCGTGAACCAGAGGATAAAGCCTGCAATCATGCCCAGGAATGCGGCAGCGAGAAGCCTGAAAGCCAGATCGTAATAGATTCGTTTCGTGAACACGCTCCACTGGGAGAGCAGGGCGAGAGCACTATCGAGCGATGAGGAAGCGCCCTCCACGTCTTTCCGCACATAATCCCTCGCATCCGCATGCACGTGCTTGAGTATATCGTTCGCTGTTTTGATGGAATCCGAAACGGGCTGCACGTTCCGGAATGTAACCGCCTTCAGCGTGGATGTAACACCGAGCACTGCTATGGAGCCTATGATGAGAAACATGACAAAAAGAAACAGCAAAATGTACGCTTTCATTTTTTTCTGGTAAAAAAATGCGCTATCCGCGGCGTCCGGTTTTCCCACAGGGAGTTCACCATGCTTTTATCGCGGATTCCCGCAACCTCGAGGGAAGCGGTTATGATGATCCCCGAATCCGTGTTCAGGTCCATGAACGCAGACACCGATGTCATGCTCTTAACCGCGTCCGAAAGTTTTGTTACCGTTTTCAAAATGGCTCCGTCTTGCACAATGTACGTATCGTCGATGCTGCGGAACTGAATGCTCTTGGAAACCGATGTCTCTTCCCTCGTGCCGTCGGTATGGTACAGCACGATAGTATAGGTAATGCCTATTTC